>JAAFHO010000092.1 GCA_013297575.1 Chitinophagales bacterium | reverse complement strand
TTTTTTTTTGCCCCAGATGTAGCATAGCCATTACCAACACTTAATAGGTCATAAATATTTGCCTTTCCATCGCCGTTACCATCGCCAGGCATCACATAGTCGGTGGTTACTGTTAAATGATCCGTTTCCAAACTCAAAGCATCGGTAGCAAATGTTTTGCTAATGGAAGATACGCAGCCAGGTTGACCAATATTCCAAGCAGTAAGCGTGGCGTTCTTTATACCACCATGGGAATAATGGTGTATTTTTTCTGTCCATTGTGTTTCTTGATACAAAGGGGAGCAATCCCCTAAATCCAACTGCATATTACTAAACGAGCCTAATGCTAAATTAGTAAACTTAACAGTATAACCGGTAGAAGGGCTGCCACTTAGTACTTCGATCCCCAAATCAGTAGAGCCACAATTACTAAAAGGAGGCTGTGCTGCGCACTCGCCAGCCCACCAAGTACTTACACCCGCTAGTTTGGCTTCGCATTCATTTTTATAGGTATTGCCATTGCAACCACATACTGGTGCATATATATCGCTACAAGTAATAGAAGCGTCTAATGGAAAGTCTTGGATACAACTAGGCTGTACCAATTTAATCTCTTTTTTGATTTCGCTGAAACAGCCTATTTGGCTATTGGGGTATAAGGTTTGATAAACTACCTTGATTTTATATGTCCCATACGCCGACATATTGTAATTCAAATCTAACCCGCTGTAGAGCATACTACCAGTTTCATCATCAAACCAAGTCACTTTGGTTATGGATGGTACATCACCAGACATAGGTTGCAAACTACCCACCATCTGAGTGCCTACAGCTGTAAGTTCCATGCGGTAGCCACATTCAAAAGTAAAGTTTTCTGGTTGTGAATTTTGTCCACCAACAGCAAAAACCAAAGCCGTAAAAAACGAAATGAGTAATGGTATACGCATCATAATATTGTATTTTAATCAAAAAATTTGCTTTCCGAAGACAAATATATGTGCCTATTAACAACCAAAACTATACATTTGTTGCGATTTGTCGGTATTTTTTTCGCAATCTTAAAAGTGCAAAATGTTGACAATCATCAATTTGTGTAAATTATTTCTTCTTTTTTTTCTTCCTTTTTGTTGTGTCTTTTTTTGTAAATTGGTCAATATCATACAAAACAGACACCGAAAGATTATTACCCGTAAAATTATAGGTACCGGGTTTGTCGGAAAGGGAGAACACCATATTGCACTTAACATGAAATGGTGCAAAATTGATGCCCGTATTGATACCTAGGTCGGGCATCAAAAAAGGCGTATTTTTTTCTATGGCTTGCAATGCAAAAATGTCATTGTCATCAATCCTATAGTCTATAGATGCACTTTGAAAACCAAGTCGGGAAAAGCGCAATCCAATCCCAAATTCTGCTAATTCTCCCTTAGTAATCAAACCCGGCTGGAGGAACAAACGGTTAAAATTGAGTGTAGCAGTTCGCCCTCTGTCGTAATCATTAACGGACTGTCCAATCCCGCCTCCTGCAGTCAACGTGAAGTCAGTATATTTGGATAATGGAAAATGGCGGGTAACTCCTATCTCTGTAAGGTAACCACGACCACTATGCAGCTCTGGTGGAGGGGCGGGGAAAGTGCTGAAAAAAGAACGAGAAAACGAACCTTTCATATACATAAAGTTCACCATTGCCGATGTTTTAGGTGCAAAACAGTATGCGGCGCGTAGTTCAGTACCTTTAATTTGTTGACTACCGTTTAAGGATGCCTCAATAGTGGCTTCTCCCTTTTCTTTTACAGTAGGTAAGTGTAGTGTATTAGGTGCATAGAAATAATGCTGATTACAGGCCGATAGTAGCAGGCTAACTGCTAAAAATAAAAGAAGATAGGCTTTATTTTGCATGATCGTTGTGATGGAATTAAGTTGGAATAAAGTTGGAATATAACAAAGGGGCTTAGAGTATCTCCCTAAACCCCTTTGTTATAGTTAAGTACTTACTAGGAAAACGTACTATTTGAAAGGACTAGCAAAACGAGTATCGTTTTTGAATACATCATCTGTTAGTGTACCCAAAAATGCGATTAAGTCGCTTTTTTCTTCAGAAGTAAAATTAAATTTCTTCGGAGCATTGCCGTTTCTAAGTTCTGATGCCAAATTAGGACTGAGTTGAATACCAGTGCTGTAATGGTCGATTACTTGCTCTAGCGTTTGGAAACGTCCATCGTGCATAAAGGGTGCTGTAATCGCCACATTGCGCAGGGTAGGTACTTTGAACGAACCTACTTCTGAACTCACTCCAGAAATACCACCAACGCCTTTATCGGTTACTACTGCATCCAAACCGTTGTTAGAAAGCAATCTCGCTGGACGACCAAATGAACTGGTGTGACAACTTGCACAGTTGGTCATGTACAACCCTTTACCGCGGTTTTCAGCAGCACTGAACGAAGAGAAATTAGAATTGTAATTGGCGCCGCCATATTGAGATGTACTCTCATTAGCACCTGCGTCGAAACGGCTTTGGTAAGAACCCATAGCGTTAACAAAAGAAGCAATAGCAGCAGATACTTTTTCTGTAGTAATCTCTGTACTACCAAATGCTTTATTGAACAAAGGAGCATAATACGGTTGTGCTTTAACAGCTGCCGTAATTTCGTGGCTTTGCATGTTCATTTCCAAAGGATTAGTCATAGAACCAATATTTTGTTCAGAGGCAGTACCTGCGCGGTTATCCCAGAAAAAAGGAATACCCGCAGAACCATTGAGATCAGTACCGTAATAAGCTGCAAAATTGGCAACAGAACTCAACGCAATTGAGTTACGTGTACCCTCGCGTGATTCAACGCCTACACTCACAGCACGGTCGTCGGCAAATCCGATTTCCTGCTTATGGCAACTGGCGCAACTGATGGTACCATCGCTGGAAAGTTTTTTGTCGTAAAATAGCACACGACCCAACGTTGCTTCGTCGGAGTTGATCGCAGGAGCCGACAAACCTGCGTTCCTGAGGTGAGATGGCAACTCTGCAGCGTATTTTGGAGGGAGTTCTGGAAGATTAAGTGATTCAGTGATTACGCTATACTCTTCCGGGGTATAGTAGTAATAATCAAACTTATTTTCGCAGGCAACAGCGAATAACATCGATGCAAATATGCCTGACAAAAGGAGCGATTTTTTCATGACAGTCCAATTTTTTTGTGAAAAGATAATTGTGAATTAATGATTTTTGTTGTGTCGTTAACCAATGACGTAACTAATAACGAAATGGTTGGAAATTTGATGACAAAAATATGGCATTTCTTTATTTTTTTTTCAACAAATTTATCTTGTTTAAAATGATTAAAAAGATAATATAAGTAAATAAGGTGTTTTAACTATAAAATAGATTAATTTTAATACCTTAGCGGCGTTTTTTTAACAAAAAATTATGTGCCTTCCTTATGGAAAATTTTGTGGAAACCTATCAAAAAGTAATTGTTCAGATCGCAACACCTTTTAGTACGGGTACTGGGTTCTTTCTTAAAGACTACCAATTAATCGTGACCAACCACCACGTAGTGGAAGGCAACCGAGTAGTTATCATCGAAGGATTGGGGTTTAGTAAGCAATTATCGGAAGTGTTATTTATAGATAAAAAATATGATTTGGCTTTTTTGTCGGCCCCCGACGAAAGCCACGAACTGCCCTCTATCACACTTGCCGATAGCCAATCTGCTAAAACCCGCGATGAGGTAACGGCGTATGGTCACCCATTTGGCCTCAATTTTTCGGTCAAAAGCGGATTTATCTCTAATACCCGTGAAGTGGTAGAAGGTATTCCCTATATCCATATTGACCTAAGCCTCAATCCCGGTAATTCTGGAGGGCCTTTGTCCAATACAAAAGGCGAAGTGCTGGGCGTCAATACCTTTATTATGCGCGATAGCGATAATGTGGGTTTTGCTTTGCCTTCCGAAATTCTACGGCAAACCTTGGATGCTTTTAAAGCCTCTGGGGGAACTAATGCGGCACGATGTAGCGGGTGCGCCCAAATAGTAGTGACCGCAACAAGCGAACAGGAGACTTGCCTGAACTGTGGAGCGTCGGTTACGTTGCCCTCCGAAATTGACCATTATACCGCTGCTGGCGTACCCGGTACTGTGGAACGATTAATTAATAGCATCGGACATAGTGTTCCGTTGAGTCGGTGTGGTCCCAATGCTTGGGAAATACACCAAGGTAGTGCAAAAATTATCATTACCTACCACGAAAAAACTGGGCTTATCAGTGCCGATGCCGTACTTTGCCAATTGCCCAACACACAGATTCAGCCTTTGTATGAATATCTTTTAAGGGAAAATTATTCCAATACCGCAATGACGCTGAGTGTACACGAGCAAGATATTATACTTTCGCTACTGATTTATGACCGCTATTTGGATGAGGAAACAGGACAGGCACTTTTTCAGGGTTTATTTGAAAAAGCGGATTATTACGATAATGTGCTGGTGGAACAGTACGGCGCGGAATGGAAAAAAGAATTTTAGGAACGAAAAAGAGTGTGCTAAAAGATATGGGTCATACCGCATGTTCGATATGACCCATATTTAATTAATATTAGCCGTCCTTCAGCAATTGTTTGTACAAACTATACAGGGCGGCTACCATAAAAAATATGGTAAGAAAAACAGCCCATAACGGACGCTCCAACTGCATTTTAGCGTCGAGCCACTTACCAATAAAAACACCCGCGAGGCAAGAGCCAAGGAGTTGGACAACCATCCCGCTGTATTTACCAGCAGATTTAATTGCTGACTGTTTTTCCTGTGGCGATTTGGGTGCTGGCATTGGGTTTTGCGTCTGTAGATTTAGAGTGACCGTTTGCTCCTGCACCATTATCCATTTTACAAGCAACATTGAATTTGGCACCGCTTTGAACCAAAAGTTTGCCAGTAGCAATATCGCCATCTATTTCGGCAGTTTCGCGTACGTTAAGCAATTCTGTTACTGAAAGATTTCCTTTAAAGCGGCCTTCAATTACTGCATTTTGGCAAGTAATATCGCCTTCGATAACGCCTGTAGGGCCAATAATTACCTTAGATTTGCATATTAATTTGCCACGGATAGTGCCGTCGATGCGGATATCGCTATCGCAGCGAATAGTGCCTTCAACAGTAGTACCTTTCACAAGGGCGTTTAAGCCGCCTGCTGCGGGTGTGCTAGATGTACTTTTGGTTTCGTCCGAACTTTTACTGCTTCCAAACATAAGTAATTAATCTTTATTGCCTCTGCAAAGAAGCGTTAAAATAGATGAGTTTTGTTAAATACACCGCAAATAAAAGTGTAAATATCTTTTATTGCTATGCTACTAATGCACTAAGGGATTAAAATAAGACCGCAAATAAACGCTAAAATATCCAAGTCTAGTATATTTACGTGTACTGAAACCCTAAATAAGACTACTAGGCAACAAATAAGAGTACAAAAATGAAAAAGATTCCCGATGCCGACAAGCAAACGGGAATCTTTTTTTATAGTGTTGATTTGTTAATTGTTATCCACAAAATAAATTTCTGTAAATGAACAACTTACGAAAGTTATCAACAGGCTTTGCGTGTAACTTTTTTTAGAAATTAGGGCAGTAAACACCGCGACGCTCTGGGCCACACACCTTATAAAGGAGTGAAAACTCAAATGCACCGTTGCCATTAGTAGCAGTACGGAGGCTTGATGTATTTACGTCGTAGCTAAATCCTAGGGTAAATTGCTCATAATCAAAGCGCGTGCTGAGGATGATGGCATCCATCAATTTGCCTTGGTTGAGTTTGTTGGAGATACGCGCCCAAGCACCCAATTGGAAGGCTTGGTGGTAACGGCGGCTATTGCCTAATAGGAACTTAAAGGAGTTACCTACGTTCACTTGGAAGGATGGGCCTTGGAAGAAGGACACCACGCCTGGCAATACACTCACGCGCTGTGCAACTTCAAATTCGCCGCCAAAATGCGCCGTTAATTTGCCGTATAAAGGAATATTTTGATTTTCGAACGATACATTTGCACGGTTTAAGTGGCTAAATGACGTACCAAAATACAAGTTGTTGTTTTCGTCAAAAACGCTAAACCACAATAAGCCTGCGGACATGTCCACAAAAACAAAACTTGGATTGAGGATAACGCCTCCAGCTTGGCCGGGTTCAAATTGACCACCATTATTTTGTGAAGGCCATTGTAAATTGGCACTATTAATGCTGCGATTGCTTACTCCAAAATCGGCACCTACTACAAGGTAGTGTGCTTTGCGGCGGTAACCACCCATTTTTTTGGCATAAGAACCCGAAATACGCGCCTGAATGGTAGCGAACTCGGAAGCACCAGCTTTGTCGCCCCAAAGTGTTCCGCCCAAACCAAAATAGTCGTAGCGGCCTACGGGCATTTTCTGATCGTAAGAAGCAGAATAGGTGTTGTAAGCGTTTTGCTTGAGGACCGAAGCCCATTGATTACGGTAGTTAGCCGTCAAGCGGTGGTTACAGTTCATAACCCCGGTTAAGGCAGGATTCAGGTTGAGCGGACTCATGTAGAACTGAGAGAAGTGGATGTCCTGTGCCGTAACAGCAAAAGCCGAAACTGTGGCCAACACAATCACCAAAAAGTTACGTAACGTAGTTTTTTTCATAAATCGGACAAACGATAAGTTTGAGCAGTAGAGTGGATAAAAATAAATGGAGAAAATCAAAAATCCCCTTTGGAACATGAGAATAATAACTTGCTACTTTAGGGTAGATGCATTTTTGCTCAGACAATTATCTTTTTGTGCGAATAGTGATTCTATTTAAAGAAAAAGATGGGCAGTATGAGCAAAAAGGAATCAGCCAAAAGTGGTAAGTTATTGTTTTCATGTTCCTTTACTAAGGCAAAAGTAAGAAGGAATTTGATTTCTACGAAATTTCCGAGTAATATTTAACAGAATAAAGCGCATTTGCATTATTCTTGCATAACTAAACGGTGTTTCATAGTGGTTGTTTTGCAGGTTTGGTAATTTAACAGACCAATTATAAAGCGCTTAAATGTTGATCGGTACTAAGAAGCAATACGCGCTGTTTTCGCTGCCTGTGGTGTTTGTAAATTGATTAATACCTTATTTAATCAAAGATTGCGCTACAAATATTTATTTTTAATTCTTATCAAATACCTCCGCCATATCCACCAATTCCTTTCGAAATACCTCTGGAAACAGGTGATACAAGCAAAGTGCCACGGGTAAAGGCTCAATACCCGCAATGCCAATACTGGTCTCTATCATTTGTCGGCTCCATCCGCTGATGCGTTCTAGGTCTTCCCATTCCACCGCTGGCGGCGCGGGTACTAGCGGATATTTTGATAAAAAAATCTTAGCGTATTCGTATAAGGCAACATTAAACTGTTGGTTGGGTTGTGCAAAGCTTTCCATCACTGATTTGGCACTCAGCAAGATACAGTTTTCTGGTGCATAGGTTTCGGAATGGTGGCGATAAGGAAATTCAGGAGACAAAAACGCATCAGGCGACACAATCACTTTTTCGTAATGGTGAAATAAAAACTCCGATTGTCGCCAAGTAATAATCACCGATTGGGTTGCAATAGCCGTTTGGATATCTGGTGGAACGTTTTCGTCGGGCATATTTTTGGTGAGCCATTCTGTGGACATTCGGGTAAGTGCCAATCGGTCGCGGAATGTTTTTTGTCCTGCCGGATCTAACCTTTGGTAAAAGCCACAAAACCGTTGTAGTGCTTTTTCAACGCCTTCGCCGAGTTCGGGCGGGCGTTTGCTGTACCACCACCAGTTAATTTGAGGCGCAAGTACCCAAATCAAGGCGGCGATGACCAGAAATGGCACCATCCAAGCCGCTCCGACACCATCGTGTGTCCAGGCATAATAAAGTACCCCCAATGCTCCAGCAATAAAAGGGATAGAAGTAAAATGTGCGAAAACTACTTTCATGTGTTTTAGTTTTTGATTGCTTTTTCGACTACCCGCAACCTTTTGGCCAAATCGGGCAATTCTTTAAAAACGATATAAGCGCGTACATAATCGCCATATGGAATGGCTGGGCTACCAAAAAATGCCTGGTTTTCTACTTTTATTGTAGATCCAACACCACTTTGTGCTTGCAAACGCGTGCCTTTGGCCAATGTGATATGTCCTGCAATCCCCGCTTGGCCACCCAATTGGCAATTCGGGCCAATTTTTGCGCTACCCGCTATACCCACTTGTGCCGCCATAGCGGTATGTTCCCCCACTTCTACGCCGTGTGCAATATGGATAAGGTTGTCCAACTTTACACCATTATGTATTATCGTGCTACCCATTCCTGCGCGGTCGATACAGGTATTGGCACCTATTTCTACATCATTGCCAATAAGAACATCGCCTACTTGTGGTATCTTTTGCCAGCTGCCATCGGGCATAGGTGCGTTGCCAAAACCATCGGCACCGATCACTGCATTGGCATGGATGATACAATCTGACCCAATTTGGCAATCATAAAATACCTTAACGCCGGGGTGTAACACTGTATTGTTTCCTATTTTTACGTTTTTGCCCAAAAACACCTGCGGCGCAATGACACAATTATCTCCAATGACGACACCTGCCTCCAAAACAGCAAAAGCGCCAACAGATGTACCTTGTCCAATAGTAGCCTCTGGGTGAATGGCAGATTGCGCTGATATTTCGGCTTTTGCAGGTCGAGTATTTGCATCTGCGAATTGTTCGAGCAGCAATGCTAGGCTTTTGCGCACGTCAGGTACGCGGAGTAACGTGGTTTTAATGGGCTGAGTAGGCACAAAATCTGCTCCTACCAGTAGTATAGATGCGCGTGTGGTATAGGCGTAGTGTTCGTATTTTGGGTTATCGAAAAACGCAAAATCGCCCTCTACGGCATCCTCAATACGCATAGGACGGGATACAGTGGCGTTCGGATCACCCTCGATGGTGCCACCCAAAAGGGCTGCTAATTGTGCTGCTGTTACTTTCATTATTTAATGTTGAAGTGAAAACGTGGCGCAAAGTTGCGCATTCATCAAATAACCAATGTACCTTTGTTCAAATTTTTCGAGACGTATTTGAAATATGGCTACAACTTTTATGGATTTTGAGAAGCCTCTGGAGGCACTTTACGAGCAGCTGGACAAGCTGAAGGAAGTGGGCGAACAGGGCGAAGTGGATGTAACAATGATGGTGCGGGAATTGGAACAGAAGATTGCATCCAAAAAAAGCGAAATTTACGCCAACCTTACGGGATGGCAACGTGTCCAATTGAGCAGACACCCAGAACGGCCTTATACGCTGTTTTACCTCAACACGATTTGTAAAAAATTTATTGAACTGCACGGCGACCGCTATGCTGGTGATGATAAAGCAATTGTGGGCGGATTAGCAGATTTGGATGGGCAAACAGTAATGGTGATTGGTCATCAAAAGGGGACAAACACCAAAATGCGTCAATACCGCAATTTTGGTATGGCCAACCCCGAAGGCTACCGTAAAGCATTGCGCCTAATGAAAATGGCCGAACGCTTTGGGTTCCCGGTAGTCACATTGATTGACACGCCCGGTGCCTTTCCCGGACTGGAAGCCGAGCAACGCGGTCAGGCAGAAGCGATTGCACGCAATTTGTTCGAGATGGCACAGTTAAAAGTACCTATCATCTGTTATATTATAGGTGAAGGTGCTTCTGGTGGTGCATTAGGCATTGGCCTTGGCGATAAGGTGTTTATGTTGGAGCATACTTGGTATTCGGTTATTTCGCCCGAAAACTGTTCCACTATATTATGGCGTTCCTGGGAGTTTAAAGAGCAAGCCGCAGAAGCACTTCGGTTGGATGCTGATTCCATGTTATCGTTTGGATTGATCGACGGTATTGTGGAAGAGCCTATTGGCGGTGCGCACAATGCGCCAGAAACGATGGCCATTACACTAAAGGCGCATATTTTAAAGGAATTATCGAAGCTCGTAGGTCAAGACCCCGAAGAGCGGATTATGACGCGTATCCGGAAATACGAACAAATGGGACGTTACGACCATTTTACACCAGAATTATTGGCTAAAGACCAAGAAAAAGGTTCTAAAAAAACAAAAAAATAGATAATCCTAAAAGATGAATCAGACTAGTCTTCAAAATCCTATTTCTATTCACGGTGTAGGTTTGCATAGCGGGAAGCAGGTAACACTGACGATGAAACCGGCACCGGCTGGGCATGGATATCGTTTTCAAAGGATCGATTTGGACGACCAGCCCGTTATCCCTGCTGATGTGAAATTGGTCATTTCTACCAACCGTAGCACCACCCTAAAAAGCGGTGACGTACAAGTTTCTACCGTAGAGCACGTACTTTCAGCGTTATATGGCTGTAGTATTGATAATGTGCTTTTAGAGATAGATGGCCCCGAAATGCCCATCATGGATGGTACAGCGTTGCCATTTGTACGCGCTATTGAGGAGGCAGGGACAGTTCAATTAGATGCAGCACGCGAATATTTTGAAATTACTACGCCCATTTCTTACCGTGATGAAGTAACGGGTACCGAATTGATAGCACTACCTGCCGATCATTTTGAGGCAACAGTGATGATTGATTTTAATTCGCCGGTATTGGGGCCACAATTTGCTTCACTCACCAATATTGAACGTTATAAAAGCGAGATTGCACCTTGTCGTACCTTTGTTTTTTTGCATGAATTGGAAAAATTAATGGAAATGGGGTTGATTAAAGGTGGTGATTTCGAAAATGCCATTGTGATCGCCGATCGCGTGATGGATCAAGAGGAATTGGATATTTTAGCCAAAAAAATGGGTCGTCCTTCGATAAAAATTGAAAGGGAGGGCGTGTTGAATACCGTTCAATTGCATTTTTCCAATGAGCCTGCTCGCCATAAATTACTGGATGTATTGGGCGATTTGGCACTTATTGGCAAACCCATACGAGGTAAAATAGTAGCGACCAAACCAGGGCACACTGCAAATGTCGAATTTGCTAAAGTTTTAAAGAAGCATTATACAGAGCAGCGAAAAATGGTTGGTATTCCACGGTACGACTCGGAAAAGGAGCCAGTATTGGATTATGCGGGTATTATGCAACTTTTACCACACCGCTATCCCTTCCTTTTGGTGGACAAAATTATTGAATTGAGCGAAACACATGTGGTAGGAATAAAAAACATTACCATGAATGAGGGGTTGTTTCAAGGGCATTTTCCCAATAATCCGATATTCCCCGGTGTGTTACAGATTGAAGCAATGGCGCAAACAGGCGGTATATTAGCATTATCTAATGTAGCAGACAAAGGGAATTGGGATACTTATTTCTTAAAAATAGATAATACGCGCTTTAAGGCAATGGTTCGCCCCGGAGACACGTTAATACTTAAATTAGAGTTGCTAGAGCCTATCCGTAGGGGCATTGTACACATGCAGGGCACTGCTTATGTGGGCAGCAAAATCGTATCGGAAGGTGAACTGACCGCTCAGATTGTACGGCGCAACAAAGATTAATTGCGGCGTGTAACAGGATAAATAAACATGAACATATCCTCTACTGCTTTTCGGGATATACATCCCGGAGCCAAAATTGGCAATAATGTCCACATAGGCTCGTTCACTGTCATCGAAGAAGATGTGGTGATCGGGGATAATTGTCGTATTGGTTCAAATGTACATATTTTTAATGGCACCCGCATTAGTGATGGTGTTCAAATATTTCCGTTTGCCTCCATTGGTGCTACACCCCAATCGCTGCGCAAAGAGGAAGAAAAAGCATTACTCGAAATTGGCAGCGGTACAATCATTCGCGAATCTTGTACAATCAATCGGGGAAATCCTTCTTTTGGTGGTAAAACGACCATTGGCCAAAATTGCCTGCTCATGGCTTATGTGCATGTTGCCCATGATTGTAGTGTGGGTAATAATTGTGTTTTGGCCAATAATGTGACCCTCGCCGGACATATTGAGGTGGGTAAATATGCCACTTTAGGCGGGTTGGTCGCTGTACACCAATTTGTACATATCGGTGAACAGGTGATGATTGGAGGCGGCTCTTTGGTGCGCAAAGATGTGCCACCGTTTGTGACAGCCGCCCGCGAACCATTGTCGTATGCTGGTATCAATTCCATTGGCTTGCGCCGACGCGGATTTTCTACCGAAGATATGCACCATATTGAAGATATTTATCGCGTACTTTTTGTCAAAGGATATAGTATGCGCAAAGCGTTAGATATTGTGGAGCATGAATTGCCACAAACGAAGTTTTCACAACAAATTTTGGGATTTGTACGCAATGCTAAAAGGGGGGTGATGAAAGGGTATAAGGCTTAGGTGCTTCAAATTGATTCATACACGTGAATAATGGGCTGAATATCCTAAACAGTTCTTTTTAAATATTTATTCATACGATAACTCGGAGTCATCGTATGAATAAATATTTGAAATCAAATTACTGTCTTATCATACTACCCGAACTCACCCTATTCCCTTCCCGCAATATCCGCCAAAAATAGACTCCAGATACCCAATCGTCAGTACGTACAACTTGTGATGTATGTCCTTGAAATGGTATTTCTGCCTTTGTGCGCCCGTAAAAATCGCTGATGACCAGTAGTAGCGGTGCGTTATTGGGTATTTCGGTCGTTAGCGTTAGGTGATCGGAAAAAGGATTGGGCTGCAACTGCATTTTACCCAGTTCATTGTCTTGTGTCCCCACCGAAGATTTTA
>JAAFHO010000908.1 GCA_013297575.1 Chitinophagales bacterium | reverse complement strand
TGTATAAGTGAATGTTTAAGAACCCTGAAAGGGTTGAACTTAATGAAACGCACATAATACGTTGAAGTTCAACCACTTCGTGGTTGTTAAAATATTACCGCATTCCCAAACCCCGAATTGCATTCGGGGCTATTCATGTTTAACCACTTCGTGGTTGGTATATTGCTAAGTTGCCGATATTGGGCACGTGTCTCATGGTAACAATATACCATTAAAACATGTCCCTTAAATTCGTTTCCTCTTCATCCTCATCATCCAAACCGCGCATATTAGAAGCGAGGAAATCTTTAAAAATGAGTTTGGTATGGATCAATTCTTTGTTGAGTGCTTCAAATTCGGACAAACCATGCAACACCAATTCCATAAAAGTATAAAAATCGGCTTTGTCAATATCAATTTCTTCTACCGCTTTTTGTAATCCGGCCACTTTATCCAGTGCGTCTTTGTATTTTTTATCGGTATAATCCAGTAGCAAATCTACTTCATTATTTCCTACAAACCAAGCGCGAATAACACCATAAGGGTCGGTTTCGCGGCCTTTGCGCAATTTGGATGGGTTTTTGAAATGTTGCAAAAATACCTTTTTGATAGCGGCACCAATAATATTCATGGCCACCGTATAAGGGCCTTCTTGCTCCCCTTCATATACCATTTCTACCTTACCCGTAATGGCGGGTACTACGCCCCAAAAATCGGTAATACGTGCAGTGGTTGTTTTGTCGCCATTGCGGAGCATCCGGCGTTCGGCAGTAGAATATAGGTTTTCGTAGGCTGCAATGGTCAAACGTGCGCTTACACCACTTTTTTTGTCCACAAACTCGCTTTCACGGGCTGCAAATGCAATTTCTTCTACCAGGTTTTTAAGTACTTCGGGTACATGGATGGCTGCTTTTTGCGCTTCCGAAATACGGGCTTCTTGTGCCGTTATTTGGCGACCAATATCAATGGTAAGCGGATAGTGCGTCGTTATTTGGCTTTCAATACGGTCTTTCAATGGCGTAATGATGCTGCCACGATTGGTATAATCTTCCGGATTGGCCGTAAAAATAAGTTCTACATCCAACGGTAAACGCAGTTTGAAACCACGAATTTGCATATCGCCTTCTTGCAAAACATTAAAAAGAGAAACCTGAATACGTGCTTGCAAATCGGGTAACTCATTGATAACGAACAAACAACGGTGCGCACGCGGAATCATACCAAAGTGGATCACACGTTCGTCGGAGTAGGGGAGACGCAAGTTGGCCGCTTTAATCGGATCTACATCACCCACCAAATCCGCAACACTTACATCGGGTGTGGCTAGTTTTTCAACATAGCGTTCATCGCGGTGCAACCAAGCCACGGGCGTGTTGTCGCCTTTTTCGGCAATTAAATCGTTGGCAAAACGGCTGATCGGAGCCATTGGGTCGTCGTTCAGTTCGCTGCCTTCTACTACTGGAATATATTCGTCCAACAGGTGTACCAACAAACGGGCCAAACGTGTTTTTGCTTGTCCGCGCAAACCCAATAGAAGTATATTGTGTCGGCTCAATATTGCACGTTCTAAATCGGGTAGAACGGTTTCATCAAAGCCATAAATACCAGGGAAAACGGTTTCTTTTGCTTGTATTTTACGGATGAGGTTGTTTCTAAGTTCATCTTTGACGCTCTTAGGGGTATAATCGCTCTTTTTCAGTTCGCCGAGCGTGCGGATATGTATAAGGTCATTTTTCATAACGCTAACAGAACATTGTTTTTTAGTAAAGGTTTACTGCTCGTTTCATTTTGTTCGTTAACTAATTACGCTTATTTGGCATATAGAATCCTCGGATATGGATGAACTACTTAAATCTGCAACAAATTCACTTTATTCTGGAACAGGCTTTAATAATTCACAAACTTGCACCATCTTTGCACCCAATAGAAAAAAACATTTTGAACAGATGCTGCACGAATATAAATTACCTTCATTGGGCGACGGAGTAACCGGAAAAGTAACCGAAATTTTAGTAAAGGCCGGTGATAAGGTAACTAAAGAACAAATCGTTATTATTGTAGGTACCGATAAAGTAGATGCGGAAATGCCCGTTGACATGGAAGGTACCATAGCCGAAATAGTTGTAAAAAAAGGAGACGATGTCACAGAAGGCAGTTTGATCCTAAAAATAGAAACGGCTGCCGCTGCCGCACCAGTTACAGCACCTGCTGCTCCGGCTGCATCTAGTGCGCCTGCCGCTGTTGCCGCTGCTCCTGCTCCTGCTTCACCCGCTCCTAGCGCAGCCACCGCATCGTACGAGTACAAATTGCCCTCTTTGGGTGATGGCGTAACCGGGATAGTGACCGAAATTTTAG
>JAAFHO010000906.1 GCA_013297575.1 Chitinophagales bacterium | reverse complement strand
CCATATTTTTTCTATTGGCTGCGGCCATACTGTTTTCTTCTTGTCAGAATTTTTTCTCACAAACGATTGATACCGACTTGCCAGATTATGACCAAGGATTGGTATTTCATCAGCTCATTTCCGATACAGACGACACTATCCGACTGGAATTGAGCAAAAAATTAGGCGTATTTGAACCTACCAAAACCGATAAAGATTGGTTTGTAACTGGAGCAACGGTAGAATGGTGGCAAGATGGCCAAAAAGTGCTGGTACTCAGTCCGTTAAGTTTTGATTCGGGGTTTGTGTATATCGGCAAATTCCCGTCGCCACTCATCATTGGGCCGGAATACGAAATCAGGGTATCGCACCCCAATTTTGAAACGGTGCGTTCGGTACAAAAAATACCCGCCAAGGCTACCGACGTACAACAGTTAAAACTGGTACGAGAAGTGGCTAATGATCCATCGGGTTCTACCCTTAACGAATTGTCATTTGTTATCAAAGACAACCCCAACGAGCAAAATTACTACGAATTCCAACTCAGTTCCGACTACTTTTACTACGATTACTTAGGCATGGATCCACAGGGCATGCCGATGTATGATACCCTTTCCTATACTTATTACACTGGGTTTGAAAATACATTTGACCAAAATATTGTGAATGGAACACGCGGTGGAATCCTGCTCAGTGATCAATTTTTTAATGGGCAAGACTATAAATTTATCGGTCGGTTTTATGCTCCTTATAATGGCTCTGGATCAACCGATACCAGTACTTATCGACTATCTATCCGAAATGTGACCAAAGAATATTACCAGTGGTCGGTTTCCTATAATAAGCAATACAACGCGCAAGGCAACCCATTTGCGGAGCCGATAGCGGTGTATAATAATTTAGAAAACGGGCTGGGTATTTTTGCTATGTTTAACGAACAACGATTTACCATTAAATAATGCAGCCCATACTGCATATCAAACGCGACGACCTGATTCATCCCGTAGTACAGGGCAATAAATGGCGCAAATTGCATCTTTTATTGCAACGGCTACAGGATGAACGGGTGCGTGGTGTACTCTCTTTTGGCGGTGCGTATTCCAATTCTTTACACGCGCTCGCGCTCGCGGGGCCGTTATTTCAGTTAAAAACAGCCGCCATACTTCGAGGCACCCAAGCCGATCCTACCAACCCTACCCTATCCGATGTATTGGCTAATGGCATGGAAATATTTCCTGTTCCAAAGGTAGAATACGATAAAAAAGGCGATTCGGAAGTGGTAAAAGCCATCATTGCGCAATTTCCTGGGTATTATGTACTTCCCGAAGGCGGTGCTACGCTGGAAGGCATACAAGGCTGTATGGCCATCGCCAAGGAAGTTTTAGCCGATTTTCAAGTACCGCACCATCAATTATTTATCGCTGTTCCTGCCGGCACTGGTTGTACCGCTGCGGGTATTTTGGCGGGTTTGGAAGGACGGGCTCAAGTGCTAATTTTTCCGGCAGCGGCTTATGGGGTGAATGCGCTTACTATACAGGAAATGCTGGTGGGCAATGGGTTTCCTGACTACACCAATTTCCAGTTTTTCCCAGAATATGTACTTGGAAAATTTGCCGCTCCCGACAAAAAGATACTAGCGTTTGCGCATGATTTTGAAACCCAAAACGGTATTCGGTTAGATCCATTTTACACCTCAAGGATGTTGTATGGGGTACATGATTTGGGCGAAAAAGGCTTTTTCAAAGCAGGCGATGTCGTTGTGGCGGTGCATACGGGCGGGTTGCAGGCATGGCTCGGAAAACAATGACTACCCCTTGTATTCCCCTGGTGTCACCCCCGCGTGTTTCTTAAACGCCCTATTAAATGTTGCCTTAGAATTGAACCCACACTCATAAGCAATACCCAGCAAGGAAAACTGCTTACTCGCTCCTTCATCCAAGCGTTTTTTGATGGCTTCCACGCGGTATTCATTGACAAAATCGTTGAAATTTTTGCCAATTCCATTATTCACCAAAGCAGATAACTGTACAGGATTGAGTTGAAATTGGGCAGCCAAATCCGAAAGCGTCAATTCTGGATCCAGCCAAGGTTTTTCCGTTTCCATAAATTGCGACAACTCATTGCGCTTAGCCGTCAATTCATCCGAGGTAAACAATGATTTTAAGGCACTGCTTTTTTCGGTTTGTTCCATTTCAATGACCTGTGTTTCGCGGCGTTCTATTTGCTCAAAAGGCATATCCGATTTTTGCGCAAAATTCCATCCCGACAAACTGATAAAATAAATCATGCCAGCCAACAACAACCTGGAGTAAAAATACTCGGTATAAAAGAAATTGAACACCAAACCCGCAATATCAATCGC
>JAAFHO010000907.1 GCA_013297575.1 Chitinophagales bacterium | reverse complement strand
ATACCTTTATATTCAAAAAAGCATGGTTGACGAATTAATAAAACAAGTAAGAGATGGCTTTATGTGCATCACGGATCATCGCAAATACAATTCGACCTACTCATTGGGGGACTTGTTGAGTGCAGGTTTTGCTATTTTTTCACTCAAAGACCCTTCTTTGTTGTCTTTTCGCCAGCAGTTTCCTATTCGTAGCGAGAATTTGAAGCGAATTTACGGGATCGAACAGATACCCGAGGATACTGCTTTGCGCGAAGGGCTTGATGGTGTTAATCCAAGTGATTTACAGGCACAGTTCAAGCCTTTGATTAATAGGTTGCGTCAAGAAAAGGTAGTGCAAGAGCGGCAGGTTTTAGGCGGTTATACTTTACTTGCCGTAGATGGCACACAACATTTTTGTTCTGGCCGCCGGTCTTGCGAACACTGTTTAACGAAGCGTCATAGCAACGGCTCCACTACATATCACCACCAACTTTTAGGAGCCGTATGGGTGCAACCGGAAGAGAAAACTGTTTTTCCTATTGCTGTGGAACCTATTATCCGCCAAGATGGCAACAAGAAAAATGATTGTGAACTGAATGCCGCAAAACGCCTTATACCGCAAATTAGACAGGTAATGCCCACCGAGAAACTGCTGTTGACATTTGACGCACTCTACAACAATGGACCACTTATCCGACAACTGATGGAAAGCCATATTTCATTCCTAATTGGCGTGAAAGACGGATATGTTCCCATCCAAGTGAAACGCTTGATTGCTGCGGGTTCAATGAAAGAAATATCATGGATGTCTAAAGATCGATTTTATGCCATTAGATTCGCTAATGGTTTGATTCTCAATGCGAAAAACCAGGATATTCAAGTCAATTATATTGAATATTTGGAAGCCGATCTAAATACATGTGATACGATTTATTTCAATTCGTGGATTACAGATTTGCCTATTACAGTAGAAAATGCTATCGAAATGGTTAAGGTTGCTAGAACGCGATGGAAAATCGAAAACGAAACATTTAATACCCTTAAGAACCAAGGTTACCACTTAGAGCACAACTACGGTCATGGCACTAAAAATCTGGCTACCAATTTTGCAATCCTAACTTTTCTAGCATTTCTAACCGATCAAATCGCACAATGCCTCGATAAAGCATTTCAAAAAGCACTAGAAATCTGTAAAACTAAAAAGGCTTTGTGGCAAAAAGTTCGGCAAGTTTTTGATCTCTTACCAGCCTTGTCAATGAACGCAATTTATAAATTTATTGCTCTAAACCGTCAAGTAGACCACCCTATGCTCGAATAAATCACATAACTATCTTTTACAAACCGAGAATGGCTGTGTTTTTGGTACTTGATTTATCGCATTAAATCATCAATTGGAGATTTATTTTATTGCTACCTTCTTAGCAATATGTGTATATCCGCCAATTATTCTACCCCTTTCAAACCCAACCATCCTTAAGAAATACTTACCCAAATCAATCATGATTGTAGCATTTTACAAAATCCACAAAACAAATTTCCCACAAAATATTATCTTTGTGCGTCACTTTTCACCTAATTTAATGCCTAACATCTATATTTACATGAGAAACTACTACTTTAGGTTCGTTTTTTGCTTGTTCACCCTGCTTTCTACCCACATTGCTGCACAAAAAAAAGGATTTACTAATTTTGTTGATCCATTTATAGGCACTGCAGCGCATGGCCATACACACCCTGCGGCTACACTACCATTCGGAATGGTGCAATTGGGTCCCGATACACGTCCGTCCATGATGGATTGGGATGGCTGCTCGGGTTACCATTACACAGATTCATTACTGTACGGCTTTAGTCATACGCACCTGAGTGGGACTGGCGTACCTGATTTGAACGATATTTTGGTCATGCCATTTATGGGCGATGTTTTGCCTTTTGAATTGAAAAACTACGCTGCCGAAATGGATAAAAAAACGGAAAAAGCCGCGCCGGGTTATTATGCCGTTCAATTGAAAAAAAGCAAAATTACCTGTGAAATGACGGCCACCGAGCGCGTCGGCGTACACCGCTATACGTTTCCCGTCAATAAGGAAATGGTGCGCTTGTTGGTAGATTTGCGGTACCGCGATAATGTGTTGGATGCAGGATTAAATTATGTCAACGACCGCGAAATATCGGGATTCCGGTTTTCAAAGGCTTGGGCCGAAAACCAAAAAATTTACTTTGTGATGCGGTTTTCACACGCCTTTTCAAGTAGTAATCTGCTCGATACGGCCCAATCGCCCAATATTTCTGCGCCAGCAGTCAACAGTAAAGCCGTCGTAGGACTACTACATTTTTATAACGACGATGCCCCATTGGTGGT
>JAAFHO010000916.1 GCA_013297575.1 Chitinophagales bacterium | reverse complement strand
TTTTTTTTTTGTACAACTACGGCTACGGTTAATGTAGCATCTGATTTAGCCGCTCCGGTCATTGCCATCGCGCTGCCGGAAGTACTAACGTGTGCACGCATAGAAGTACCTTTGACAGGTAGCGTTCAGTCGCCCGCAGCACCCAACTATACGCTTTCTTGGTCGAGCCCGACCGGTCATTTTGTTTCCGGCCAAAATACATTGAGTCCACTGGTAGACAAGCCCGGCAATTATACTTTATCCGTCAAAAACAGCCTTAATGGATGCTCCGATGATCTACAAATTACGGTCAATCAAAACATAGTACCACCAGTTGCAAATGCTGGAACAGATCAAATTTTACATTGTAACCAGCCAGAGGTGGACTTACAAGCCACAAGCAATAGCAATTTGAGTTATAATTGGCAAATAAGCGCAGGAGGTAATATCGTAAAAGGTAATAATTTACCAACACCAACCATAAACCAACCCGGGACTTATACCCTTAAAGTAACCGATACCACTAATGGTTGTACAGATACCGACATTGTTGTTGTAACAGAAATTCAGTTGCCCAATTTTGAAATGGAAATGATACAACCCGATTGTCACCAACCGACAGGAGTAATTGATATTACCAGTTTGGTAGGAGCAGGTGATTTCCAAATATCTTTTAATGGTGGCCAACAATTCGATATTCAGAAACTAAAAGAAAATTTACCACCCGCTACTTACACAGTGATAATCAAGGATATATACGGCTGTACTGCCACTCAAAATGCAGTACTACTTCCTCCGACTTATCCAACAGTAAGTCTGCCCGAAACTTATAAAATTGGCCTGGGTGATAGTGTGCAATTGATCCCTCAAACTACACCTCCAGCCATCAATATCACGAAATGGCAATGGACAGAAGTAACTGATTTGGATTGCACCAATTGTCCAAAACCTTTTGCCAGTCCCCTTAGTACGAGTAATTACGCCCTTACTATCACCGATCCTGAAGGCTGTACTGCAAGTGCGCAAACGCGCGTAGTTGTGGACAAAAGCAGGTATATATATGCACCCAATATCTTTACGCCAGATGGCAATGACAATAACCGTTTCCTTTTATTTGCCCGGGGCGTACTAGAGATTCAAAACCTCAGTGTTTTCGATCGTTGGGGCGACAAAGTATTTGTTGGGGAGCATTTAGCACCTAACGATGTATCTGCGGGTTGGGATGGCCGAGTGGGGAACAAAAGCGTAGCACCCGGTGTATATGTATGGCAGGCATTGGTTGTGTTCCCTGATGGAAAAGTGGAGTTATATGCTGGGGATGTGACTGTGGCTCGTTAGGGAACCTAACATTAGATAAATACCCACATCGACTTGGAGCAACAGAATTTTCTTACCAAAAATTTAGGTGCAGCGCACCGTAATATTTGTAGAAAAAGGCGAAATCAAGTTTAAAGGTGCAGCGCACCGTAATATTTGTAGAAAAAAGGCAAGCGCACCGTGACATTAAATTTAATATTGCGGTGCGCTGCGCCTTCAAAACGCGAAAAATTTATTATTTCTACAAATATTACGTGGCTGTTATAGCCCCCCTGCTTAGAGCAAGAGGGACGGGAGTCCTGATTTAGAAAAAGACGTTGTGCTTTTTTCGCATATAAAATTGTTGTAAAATAAAAATTCATGCGTTCTTTATTTTATATACCAAATACTGCCGTATATTTGTAAAAATTTTCAATTCAGAACGATCATGGTACAACGCCTATTTTTATCATTTTTTTGTTTTTTCACGCTTATTTGTAGCGTTTTTAGTCAATTGCAAGTGGTTTCAGCCGGCCTGCCGCCTTATACACCGGAGGTTTTGGTCAGTAATTTTATGACAGGAGCGGGGATTAATGTCATTGATATTACCTACAATGGTGATGGTATTGCTGCAGGTTATTTTAAAAACGGCACTGGTTCAATTGGACTAGATAGGGGGCTAGTACTTACAACAGGGAGGGCTGCTACTTCAGGATCTTCAATTGGAGTAGATGGTGAAGGTCCTGATTTTGCAAATACCACTAATTTTAACTTCGACAATGAACCCAATTTACAGTCGCTTTCTTCGGTTTCACTACAGGATGTTGCGTACTATAAAATTACGTTTCAATCTTATAATGATTCCATTCGATTCAAATATGTTTTTGGATCAGAAGAATATCCAGAGTTTGCATGTTCTCAATATAATGATATTTTTGGTTTTTTTATTCAAGGACCGGGGTATCCAACACCTACCAATATTGCCCTAATTCCCGGCACTAATTTACC
>JAAFHO010000905.1 GCA_013297575.1 Chitinophagales bacterium | reverse complement strand
GGATCATAACCGCTTTGTAGCATAAATAATACGCCCAATTCATCGCTTTGCAGTTCTTGGCCACGTCCGTACTTCAATTGGAGCATATTGGCCACCGATTGCGCTAAATAGCCACCATTAGGATTTGAAGGATCATAAGTTGCCATTGTTACAGCGCCTGAAAGCCCTTGAGCCAGCTCCATTTGTGCCAATTTTTCTGCACTGTGACGCGCCACAACATGACCAATTTCGTGTCCTAAAACACCTGCCAACTGGTCTTTATTCTCCAAACGCCCCAATAAAGCCGTAGTAATAAATATTTGACCACCCGGTAAAGCAAATGCATTTACAGTACGCGGATCATTTAATAAATGGAAATTAAAATTTTTAGCGTACTCCGTTTTACCAGCTGCTGATTTGGACACCAGTTCCGCACCAATTTGCTTGACCAACGCATCGGCCTCGGTACCATTTACTTCACCCCCCATTTCTGCAATCATTTGAGGTGCGCTTTGTAATCCCATAGCCATTTCTTGCTCGGGAGACATCGCAATATGCTGCTTTTCTCCTGTTATTGGGTTTACTGTTGAGTTTGTATAATACTTAAACAGCGTAAAAGCAGCCATCACCAAGGCAATAATTAACGTTGGTGGAATGCGGAAACCTCCGCCAGAATTTTGACCAAACATAATATGAAACGTTTTGAGTTTTAGGAATTAGATTTAGTTTTGAGTGTATCCTTGTAACGCCACAAATACCTACAAGCTAAGGTACGATAAGGCTTCCACGGTTGTGAGAGATCTTCCATTTTTGCTTTAAGCGGTTTGCCTTCTTCTTTAAAATCAAACAAAAGCATGATGCCTTGTTGAATACCCAAATCATCCACTGGAAAAATATCAAGACGACCTAAGGTGAACATCAAGACCATTTGAACAGTCCATTTTCCAACCCCTTTTATCTTAGACAACAAAATGATGATTTCGTCATCTGTCATGGCATCCCAATCTGCATGTTCAAAGTTATATTCAATAGCATATTGCGCTACATTTTTAAGATACCCTGTTTTCTGATTCGACAAGCCCACTGCTCGTAGTTGTTCCGTTGACAAAGCCACGACCTGTTCAGGATGCGGATATTGGTCGGGAAACAAATTCAAAAAACGATTAAAAATAGTGGTTGCGGCTTTTACACTGAGTTGTTGAGAAACAATGGATTCCAACAGATCGTAATAGACCCGACCGGAAGGGTTGAATGGGGGCATTTCTACCTTGTCCAATAGTTCCGCCATTTTAGGTTCTTGGCGAAGGTGTTCCAATGCTACTGTCAAATTCATGGAGCAAAACTACATGAGATGTTTGGTGATTAGATTATTTTTTAAGAAAAAAAATTAACACAGTATAAAGGTATCAAAAATATAGTAATTTGCCCCCTGCAAACACAATTAATCATCACAAAATAATAGCAATACTATCACCGGATAAACAAAATGAACTTCTTTTAATTCCACTTTTTTTATCCTAAAACAAAATAACCGAAAATTTCATGGGCGTACAAAAAGTAAACACGGTAGCTGGAAACGATGAAATGCAGCATTTCGTCCGAGCATTATTAGATGATGTACAGGCATTTGAGTACATGTTGGAGCACGATTGGTTCGAAAATGACATAGTGCGTATAGGCGCTGAGCAAGAAATGTGCTTGGTCGATAAAAAGACCATGAAGCCTGCAACCATCAATATGCAGGTACTAGAACAACTCACTGATGCGCCTTGGTGCGTGACGGAATTGGCCAAATTCAACTTGGAGACCAACCTCTCCCCACGTGAGTTTGTGGGCACTTGCCTCTCCGATATGGAAGCTGAAAATGTGATGTACATGAAAAAAATCCAAAAGGTATTGGATGGATTTGGTGCAAATATTGTCCTGTGCGGCATTTTGCCCACCTTGCGCAAACACGATTTGGACAGGCATAACCTCACACCAAAAGACCGCTATTTTGCCTTGATGGCCGCTATTGAAAAACACCTACTCGGCTCTTCTTTTGAACTACGCGTAGATGGCGTGGACGAACTCATGCTCAAGCACGATTCTCCTCTATTGGAGGCTTGCAACACCAGTTTTCAAGTGCATTTGCAGGTTTCATCTAAGGAATTTGTCAAAATGTACAATATTGCGCAAACATTAGCGGCTCCAGTTATTGCCATTTCGGCCAATTCACCCTTGGTATTTGGCCGGCGTTTGTGGCACGAATCGCGGATTGCATTGTTCCAACAAAGTTTGGATACGCGTACTGCGCACGACCACATGCGGGAGCGTTTGCCACGCGTCAATTTTGGTTCAGGCTGGCTCAAAGGCGATATTAC
>JAAFHO010000904.1 GCA_013297575.1 Chitinophagales bacterium | reverse complement strand
ATACCAGCCATTTGTTCTGCCAATTTAATATACTGGACGAGTTTGGGGTGAATATCCAATTCCAAAAGGGGCAAAAACCAACGATAAATTTTTAAGGCTTCATCGTATTTGCCCGCTTTGATCAGTCGATAAATGGCAACTGTTTCGGCTGGAAAAGCGCACACCAATCCTGCGACCCAACCATCAGCTCCCATCACGAGTTCTTCCATGGCAAGGGTATCTACACCGCAAAGAATTTTTAGGCGGTCGCCAAAAGCATTGCGCAATCGGGTGACATTAGAAATATCGCGGGTAGATTCTTTTACGGCTTGAATATTATCGTGTGCAGCTAGCAATTGCTCAAACATTGGGATCGTGACTTCCACTTTATAATCCACGGGATTGTTGTAGATCATTATTGGCCGATCGGTAGCATCAGCAACGGCTTTAAAAAAGTGGATCGTTTCACGGCTATCGCTGTTATAACGCATGGGCGGGAGTGCCATAAAGCCATCTGCGCCCAAATCGGTTGCTTTTTGGACAAATGAAACAGCCTTTCGCGTTGAGCCTTCCGTCATATTGAGGATAACAGGTACGCGGTTATTTGAAAATTCGAGCGCAAATCGAAGTAGATCGAATTTTTCATCTTCTTCCAATGTACTGGCTTCGCCGAGTGAGCCACTAATGATAAAGGCATCTACGCCAGCATCGAGTTGTGCTTGGTAATTATGGCCAATGGCATCAAAATCGAGTTTATCGTCCGAGGTAAATTTGGTGGTGAGGGCGGGATATACGCCTTGCCAAGTAATTTGCATAAAGGTTATATGTTAGAGAAAGGATAAGGTTCAATTTTTTAAAAACTGAGTCGTCAGTTTTTTTATCCTGCAAAGGTAAGAAACGATAAAGTAATAACTTGCCACTTTTTAATGATTAGTTTTCTGGTGAGGTTCAATATAAATTCGATAGGCTCAGCATAAATACCATCCATTATTTCCTCCCATTATTTGCCTCAAAAAATACTCGCTTTTACAAAAACAAATTGATCGAAAAATAGAAAATAATTATCAAATTACTATTTATAAACTTGACAATCAATATTTTTTACATTAAAAATAATTTAATACAATATAAAATACAATTTAACCAAAAATAAACTTGTTTTTTATCGAGCCAAAACTACATTTTTTTACCTACTTTTGGCTCGATAAAACTCGATGTATTATCCACCCCTCGGATAATTCATATCATCATCTTGAGGTGTTTTTTTGATGGGCATGGAAAGCATTTTTCCAAAAAAATAAAACGTAAATCCAGTGATAATACCCATTGATAATACCATGGTGATGAGTGCTGAAGTATCCATATTTATTGAATTTTATCGTAAATTATTAATGCTGCACTTACCATTTCTTAAGCAGTGGCAGCTTTTAGCATCCTTTTTTTATTGGCCAAATAAATGAGATAACAAATGCCCAATAGGACACTCAGCAGCAAAACCCGCGACATATTGAGGTAGGTCATTTGGGTTTGTAATGCGGCCATTTCTTCGGGTGTAGCGGCGGCGGCTATCTTTGCGTATAGTTTTTTATGGACTAAGTTATCAAACATATCTGGCAAACTCCCGATAAACACAAAAATGATAATGAGCGGTGTTATATATTTGAGTACAAATTTGAAAAATATTGGAACATGTATATCCGCGCCACGCGTGATTTCCGCCCAGCCTTTTTCAAGACCAAATACCCAAGAAAAGAGGATAATTTCTAGTAATCCAGCCAGTACTAAACATACAGTACCTACCCAATAGTCAAATTCGTCGAAAACACCCTGATTATAAAAAAGTACGGTTGGCAAGCCCAAAACACAAACAATTGCCGCAAACGACAATGCGCCTTTCATACGCGACCAATTGAACTCGTCGCGCATAAAACTCATCCAAGGCGTACCCATTGCTAAGGAAGAAGTAATTCCTGCAAAGAACAACAAAGAGAACCATGCTACACCGGCCAACATACCTAAAATGGTACCCCACTGCTGAAAGAGGTATGGCATGGTGCGGAAACCCAGTCCTAAGCCACCGTTTTGGGTGAGTTCCACAACGCGCTCGATGCCCAAATAGCCTACTGAAATCGGGATGATGATACTTGCACCCAAAACGACTTCCACAAATTCGTTGGTCCAGCCTGCCGACAAAGAATTGAGGACAACATCGTCGTTGGGTTTGATATAAGCCGCATAGGAATGTATCATACCCCACCCAACAGAAAGTGTAAAAAATATCTGCCCCGCGGCGGCCAACCAAACTTTGGGTGTCCAAATGGTCGAAAAATCGGGTTTCCATAGGTAATTGGCCCCTACTAAACCATCAT
>JAAFHO010000903.1 GCA_013297575.1 Chitinophagales bacterium | reverse complement strand
ATACCGGCTATTCCTCCTGCAGCATTACCACCAATGGTGATTTTATCATAATTTATGAAGTTGCCTGAATAATGTTGAATACAATATTCAACAACGCGATCTATCTGAATATCTCCGCCGAGATTATTGGTGAACGGCGCATTATTGCCAATGCCTACATTACCAATGCTAGCTATGGATCCGATTTTGATTTTTGCTGCATTTGTGAAACTACCACCCGCACCAGCTAAGGCAACCTGAGTTGTGCGGTCTATTTGGATCTCTCCTCCGGTTTTATTTTCAAAATTACCTGTATTATAAGCCCCGCTTTGACCTGTCAATGCCACTGCACCAATACGGATCTTTGCTGCGTTGCTAAATAAACCTGAATAGTTATATAAACCGCCAAGGGTAGCGCGATCAATATTAATTTCACCCATTCCAGTATTATAAAAATCTCCATAAGTTATTATTCCTGCATAACCAGGTGAATTAAAAGCACCCACGGTAATTTTTGCAGCGTTGCTAAAAGTGCCCGCTTCGTTATATAAGCCAGTATAAGAGGTGCGATCAATTTGAATATCACCCCCAGTTTTATTCTCAAATGTGGCTTTGTTTTGAATACCATAATCACCTACGATTGCTGTGACACCAATTTGTATTTTTGCTTCATTTTTGAAAGTACCATAATTAACTTTTAGAGCAACCTCGCTCGTGCGATTGATGTGTATTTCACCATTTGCCGTCGTGTTCTCAAAAGTACCATTACTTAAAATACCGTTTTTACCAACGGTTGCTACGTCACCAATGCGAATTTTTGATGTATTTTTGAAAATACCATCGTTTTGGAGTCCAACATTGGTAATGCTCGATACATTTCCGATATTGATGGTACCATCATTGGTCACAGTACCCAAGTTGAAGAAACCTATGTTGGTAGCACCATTGATACTTAGGCTTGCACCTGCATTGATGGTGAGTTCGCTACCAATCTCTACAAAGACAGACTTGGCTACTGCCGCAGTGCCTGCCAGAATAACTGGTTTATTGGGACCAAATACGATCTCTACGTTGCCCGTAGCCGTAGGAACAGCCAAGGTGCTCCAGTTGGCAGGATTATTCCAATTGGAATTGGCGGCACCTGTCCAAGTTTGTGCGCTGAGTACCTGCGCAGAAAAGAGCAATAAAGTACTCATAAAGAATGTGAAATACTGTTTCATTGGAGTGTTGCCGTTTTGAAGGCGAGCAGCAGCAGTTTGCTGTAGTTGAATAATTTGCAAAATCATTTTGTTAAAAAGTATATAGTATAAAAATGAGATTAGATACTGTCATTAAATGTTTGTGTTGTTGTCAGTGCCTGATCGTTTGATGTTGCAAATGTGAGGTCAACACGCTCTGTGCTTCAAATTTTAGGAAATGAACCGTAGGATAATAAAAATAAAGTGTGGCATTATCAAATTGAATGTGCTGTGCTGTTCGACTACTTAGGGAAAAATGAATTGGGGCTAAATTGAACCGCCCACTCTAGCATAACTGGAGTGGGCGGTTCAATTTTTATGGTTTACAAAACCACAAAAAACAAATTATCATATCAAAATTATTGAATATTATTATTTTAATTTCAAATCGCTAATAATTTGTAGTAAATCCGCTCGGTTGCGCGCCTTAGTAATAAAGGATGGCAATCGGCTAAACACTGTACTGTTTTTTCTGATATTATGGAGCGGTGATATGCCTCGTTCGCGGTGTTTGGCTGCGATAAATGCCGATAATAATTCTAAATGCTCGTAATGGTACGCCCAAAAAATATCCCCCCTGATTGTTTTTTGCAGCCAAAGTGGTAATCCGAATACGGGGTCGCACATGCGTCCGTCTTTTACCCAATGCCGGATGATTTGGGGTTCATACAACCCATTGTCGCCACAGTTATTGCAGTGCATGGCGCATGGCACTCGTACACCATTGGAAGGGAAATTGCGTTGCAATGGAGCATAGCATTTACGACATGCAACAGAAACATAAGCAATGCTCGCGCCATACCAATGCCCTTGTTGCTCTACATGAAAACAAGCAGTACAAGCGAGTTTGTAGCCAGCAACGGCGGGTTTTATCCAAGCCTTGCCTTCACATTTAGGGCAATGTACTACAAAATGAGTGGAAAGATCACCTAGCCCAATGCCAGGATCAACAAATCGGGTGGCTGGCATACGCTATTTCATATCCGGTTTCAAAATCACAAACAGCAAAATCAACAGCCCATAACCCAGCAATGGGATAGCTGGTAACCAAGCCATTTTAGCAGCAATACTTTTATAGCCACCTTGGTAGAGCATAAAACTGCCGCCTACCCAGCCGCAAAAGACTACAGTAGC
>JAAFHO010000902.1 GCA_013297575.1 Chitinophagales bacterium | reverse complement strand
CAAAGTTGTACATTTTTTCCTTGTTCAATATGAGTAAATGTTAAATTTTTTTTGTAGCCTTGTGGAATGTAAAAAATTATATAAATTTGCAAACTGAAAGCATTGCTAAAAATTGCTATGAAAAAAAAATTAACCATCTTATGTCTTTTAACATTGGCCTTTTGTGGCCATGTATCATCCCAAACTGATCGGCTTCACCTCCGGTTCGTTATGGGGACTCGTATTGTTGACCAAGTTGGGCATGGCGCAAAAACGTCTGCGCCAATCAGGCCAACATTTAAACCCGTTTTGGGGCTAGAACTCTTCTCACAGAAACCAGTTTTTATTTATTTTCATGCTGATGGAGCACTTTATCCTTATTATACGATTCTAGATAAGGGAGTTGAAGTGAGCGGAAAAGACTTTCAATATGATTTAGGGGTAGGGTATAGGTTAGAGCATTTTAGCATTGGTATAGGGCATTTTTGGGAACGAATTGAGAATAACGGTGCTTACATTTGGTCCACCATACCTTATGATAACAAACAAAGGCATCCACAAGGTATTAATTTGTTTATCTCAAAAGCATTAGGGCCCACAGATATTGAGTTACACATGGAAACGGTGTACGCACCCTCTTTTACTGGGTTTCTACCGGGGAGTGGACTTTACTCCCTAAAACTATTGCACCGTTTTGATAAGAATTGGAAATCGAGCAAACCTGACCGTTTGGCTCGAAACTTTAGTATTGACCCAATAGTGGGCAGCCGTTTTTTTATCAATCGCTCCAACAATATTCTGCTGGCTGAAGTTCCACCTAAAATTGGTGTTGTTCCGACAATCGGGTTTGAACTTCGAAAGACTGGATTTCCAATAAGTATGGTATTGGAAAAAGACCTTTGGCTGTCCTTCAATGGTGGAAGCCCAACACGCGATATTCGAGCTATTAACTCGAATACTGGGCTAGGATTAAAGCACACTCAAAAAATAAAGAATGGCAGAAAACTTGAATTTAGCCTTGCTTATATACTTTCTGTAGATTCAGAGGTCATTCAGGAGACTAAGGGGAAGTACTACTACAACCGAGGGATAGGTATGTCTGTTGGGTATGAAGCCTTTTCGAATACATTTATTGAGTTTAGGAATATCTACCCACTCAGAGGCCGCCAACCTTTTGATGCAAGATTGATTACCTTGGGTTTGTTTCACCATCTCCAATTCAATTGAAGCCCCTATTATCTCCTATATTCCACCAAAAAAAAGTTTCTAAGTCACCGTTTTCGCCTGGTTCCACAACAAATCCATTTCCTCCAGCGTCATATCTTTCAATGGCCGTGGTGCTTGTGCTTCGATGTATTCAAAGCGGCTTTTAAATTTCCGATTGTTGCGTTCTAGGGCGGTTTCGGGGTCGTCGCCGATAAATTAATGAGTTTATACTCATAACAATTCATCAAAAATATCAGAAAAATAGGCAAAATTGTACATTTTTTCCTTTTTCAATATGAGTAAATGTTAAAGTTTTTTTGTAGCCTTGTGGAATGTAAAAAATTATATAAATTTGCAAACTGAAAGCATTGCTAAAATTACTATGAAAAAAAAATTAACCCTCTTTTGTCTTTTAACATTGGCCTTTTGTGGCCATGTATCATCCCAAACTGATCGGCTTCACCTCCGGTTCGTTATGGGGACTCGTATTGTTGACCATGTTGGGCTTGGCGCAAAACCGTATCTTCCAATCAGGCCAACATTCAAACCCGTTTTTGGGATCGAACTTTTCTCCCAAAAACCAGTTTTTATTTATTTTCATGCTGATGGGGCAATTTATCGTTATCTTGAGCCAGTTACCAAGAGAATTGAAGTGAGTGAAAAAAGCTTTCAATATGATTTAGGACTAGGATACCGAATGAAACATTTTACTATTGGTATAGGGCATTTTTGGGAGCGGCTTGAGAGTAACGGCAATTACGTTTGGTACTCTATTCCTTATGATAACAAACAAAGGCATCCACAAGGTATTAATTTGTTTATCTCAAAGGCATTAGGGCCCACAGATATTGAGTTTCACATGGAAACGGCGTACGCACCCTATTTTGCTGGGTTTCTACCAGGGGATGGACTTTACTCTGTAAAACTAATGCACCGTTTTGATAAGAATTGGAAATCGAGCAAACCTGACCGTTTGGCTCGAAACTTTAGTATAGATCCAATAGTGGGTAGTCGTTTTTTTATCAATCGCTCCAACAATATCCTGTTGAGCGAAGTTCCACCTAAAATTGGTGTTGTTCCGACAATCGGGTTTGAACTTCGAAAGACTGGATTTCCAATAAGTATGGTATTGGAAAAAGACCTTTGGCTGTCCTTCAATGGTGGAAGCCCAACACGC
>JAAFHO010000900.1 GCA_013297575.1 Chitinophagales bacterium | reverse complement strand
CGCTGCACTTGATTCCGGTATTGAAAGAAATTTTGGCTATCAACCCCAACATCAAAATTATGGCCTCTCCTTGGAGTCCGCCAGTATGGATGAAAAGCAATGGTAACAGCATAGGAGGCAACCTAAAACCGCAATATTATAGCAGTTACGCCCAATATTTTGTCAAATACATACAAGCCATGCAAACGCACGGTATCGCCTTAGATGCTGTAACGATCCAAAATGAACCCCAACACGGCGGTAATAATCCTAGTTTAGTAATGTCTTTTCTTCAACAAGCGGATTTTGTGAAAAACAACCTTGGCCCTGCTTTTCAGTTGGCGGGAATTGCTACCAAAATTATTATTTGGGACCACAACTGCGATAATGCGGCTTATCCAATTGCCGTACTGAACGATCCAGCGGCAAAATCATTTGTTGCAGGCTCGGCATTTCATTTATACGCTGGCAATGTGAGTGCCTTATCGCAGGTACACGATGCCCATCCCGACAAAGCACTTTACTTTACAGAACAATGGACGAGTTCAACGGGCAGTTTTGATGGTGATTTGAAATGGCACTTGAAAAATGTTGTCATAGGTACGATGCTCAATTGGAGTCGGGTGGCACTAGAATGGAACCTAGCCAATGATCCGAGTTTTGGCCCTCATACACCCGGCGGCTGTACCCAATGCAAAGGTGCCGTGACGATAAACGGTTCCCAAAGCACAAAAAATGTCAGTTTTTATATTGTTGGACAGATTTCCAAATTTGTACCCGCTGGTTCTGTTCGCGTGGGAAGTAATCAGTTAGGTCAGTTGCCGAACGTGGCTTTTAGTACCCCAGAGGGCAAAAATGTACTAGTCGTTTTAAACGAAAATACGACGTTGCAATCGTTCAATATCAGCGCAGGTGGCAAATGGATTACTGCTTCTTTGTCGGGAGGGGCTGTGGGGACTTTTGTTTGGTGATTTTTTTGGCCTACAAATACCGCAACCACAACCGCTCTTTATGTTCCATTTTATAAGTACCATACCACTTGCAAATCGGGTATAAAGCCACAACTACACCCACCCAAATCAAATAAACTGCCCCAAGACCTACACCACTTTCTACGCCTTTCGGTCGCCCAAAATTGCCGGAGGCAAAATCCATTTCTGCCCAATGGAAGCCTTGAAAAAGCAAAATAGCGATCATTAAGAGATGAATAATATAAAAATGAACCAAAAAATAGAACAGTGGCACACGCCCATAAACGCTCAAAATGCGAGAGATACGGTTTGGCGCTTGTTCCGCAAATGCGAGTTTTAGGCATAAGATACCCAACGTAATCAGACAAAATAGCAATGACGGTGGGTATTTTGTCACATTCAAAAAGGATAGCATCGTGAAAATAGCATTTTTTTGGAAAGACCAATCCGATGGGTCTCCATATATATTGATCGTCCGCAATACAGCAAATAACAGTAATGCACCTACGCCGATTTTTAAGAAAATGCCCTTTCTTTTCTCCTCGGACAGTTCAAACAACTGCCCTGCCCAGAAGCCCAAAAGCATAACTCCCAACCACGGAATTGGTGGGTAACCCATGATAAAAATTGTTTTTGGGGTAATAGGGAAAGCCGTCGGAGCAAAAAACGGCGTTAAAATGGTTTTCAAAACCGAGCCTTCCGCAAACGGTATAAGTGGTAACAGGTTGTGCAAAAACACGATGCTCAAGCCAACAAAACCGATCGTTCTTACAGGCCAACGGAGCATCAAACCGAGTAGGACAAACCCAAACCCAATGGCCGCAATCACCTGAAAAAGGAATTGGTGAAAACCCAAATCGAACCAAAGTCCAAAATTGACACCTGTGAATTCCAAGAAAATCAGCCAAAAGCCGCGTTGCACCAAGAATTTTCTACTTTCAGAAATATTGCCCTGGTTTTTTAAAGACAAATACGCTGACGTACCGGCCAAAAAAACAAAAGTTGGCGCACACAAATGGGTAATCCACCGTGTAAAAAACAGCGCAGGCGTGGTCGTCGCCAAATCCGTCGGACTTTGGTCTATCGAGTGGACGTGCATAAAATCGCGGACGTGATCGAGTGCCATGATAACCATGACCAAACCTCGTACAAAATCAATGGATTGAATACGTTTCATGTTATTTGTTTTTTACTGCCTTTGAAATGGTGTAAGTAATTATTGCTAGGCGGTGGTGCAGCATTGCTTAAAAGAACGCGCATTTTTTGTAACTTTTCCTGTGCAATATACTTAACTAAAAATGATTCGTATCTTTGCTAAAGGAACTATCCGGCACGCCTTATTGTTCTGGTTTACGCTAAGTACTTGGACATAATTAATTGCAGAAATGAACGCAGGTATTTTTCGTCCAGATGAGC
>JAAFHO010000899.1 GCA_013297575.1 Chitinophagales bacterium | reverse complement strand
TTTGAAAAAGATGAAAATGGATATGGGTGGTCTTTTGAAGACAGGGGTAATAAATTATTATTAACAGATAGTCTATTAAAGTTAACTAATTTAAAACAATTATGGCTAATTAATAATCAAATTTTAAACATAGAAATTTTATCTGCTTGTAATTGCCTAGAAAATATTAATCTCAATTATACTGATATAGCATCTCTTGAGTTTGTTAGAGGGATGAAAAATTTAAAAAGTTTAAATTTCAATTCAACATCTATATCAGATCTTTCCCCCCTTAGTAGCAACTATAATCTCACAAGTATTGTATTATCCAATACAAACGTTACTGATTTATCACCAATAAGTAACCTTGAAAACTTAGACTGGTTAATTTTAGATAATACTCAGATTGAAGATCTAGTATCTATTGCCAAACTTGAAGATTTAACTTACTTAGCACTAAATAGAACTAATGTTAAAGATTTATCGCCTATAAAAAACTTGTCCCATCTAGTTACCTTAAATATTCAAGATAATGAAATAAACGATATATCCACGCTTTCAAACTTTACCAATTTAGAAGAATTAATTTTATATGATACTAAAGTTAGTGATTTAAGCCCGTTATCAGGATTTAATAAAATTAAAATTTTTGATTGTTCCAATACTTTGGTTAGTGATTTATCTCCTATACTGAGTTGGATCAAAAGGGGCATACCAGTTTTTTGGGCATATTCCTTTGTAGATGTAGATGAGAAACAGGGAAATACAGAAGGCATTTTTATTGAGAACTGTCCACTTATTCACCCTCCAGTAGAAATAGCTAAACAAGGCAAGGATGCAATTCTCAATTATTTTGAAGAACGAGCCAAAGCGGAAAGCACACGTCCTTTACTGGAGTCTAAATTGCTGTTACTTGGCGAACCAGGTGCTGGAAAAACGACGCTAGCCCGTAAAATGATTGATATTACAACTGCTTTACCCGGTAAAGAAGAAAGTACCCGTGGTATTTTTGTAGAACCTTTGATGGACGGAACGGGCGATACCGCTTTTAAAATAAACCTATGGGATTTTGGTGGGCAACATATTTACCAAGGGACACATCGTTTTTTTCTTACAAAACGCTCACTTTGGGTGGTCATAGCCGACAACCGCCGTCAAGACACCGATTTTAGTTATTGGCTACAAATGGCCGAGATTTATGGGGAAGGAAGCCCTTTATATGTAGTAGTGAACCAAAGCGATGACCGCCCTCCATATCCTAATTTGGGTGGCATGAAAGAACGCTTTGGTTTTTTGAAAGATTTATTAGCGGCCAATCTGGATACCAACGATGACGCACACCCTAATGACAGAGATCCAGTTCGTATCAAAAAGAATACAGAAGATACCCAAAAAGTTATTCAGGTACTCAAAAATAGGATTCAGGAATTACCCCATGTTCGCTCCGAATGGCCACTGACTTGGTATAATATTCGGCAAGAATTGGAACGTATTGAGCAAGAGGAAAAATTAGATTATATTTCCTTAGAACGGTATTTTCAAATATGTGCCGATCATTCAATGGTGGAACGAGAACGGCAGTTATTCCTTGCCGCTTACCTCCACGATCTAGGAGCGATACTACACTTTAACGAAGATGCTGCATTGCGCGAAACCGTGATCTTGAACATGAAATGGGCAACAGATGGGGTCTTTATGGCTTATGATAGCCCAACTGTTTATGGTGGAGATCGCCCCGGTATTTTTCAAAAAAGTGAAATTGCCAATATTTGGACAGAGGTGCGTTACCGCGATAAGCAAGAGCAATTACTAGCCTTGATGTTGCGCTTTAAGTTATGTTATCGGGTAGGCAATAACAGCAACGGAGTACATTCTGCACATGATACCTATGTAATGCCTGAGTTATTGCCTTATGCACAACCAGATTACAAAACCCATATTCCGGCCTTGAATCGTCCTTTGTTGGAGCAAGCACCTGCTGTTCGGTACTCTTATGACTTTATGCCTAAAGGTTTATTTACGCAATTTGCAGTCCAAATACATCGACTTATCGCTTGGGGGCAGCAATTTATCTGGCGCGAAGGCGTGGTGCTGCAAGTGGGTGATTCTTACGCATTGGTTACAGAAACGTATGGTAATAGAGAAATTGTAATCCGCGCTACGGGGTTGCGTCGAAAAGAATTAATGACGATTGCGACACACCAATTGGATGAAATACATGCCGCTTTTAGCAAATTGAGGTATAAGAAATTGGTGCCATGCGATTGTGCGGTCTGTGAAAAACGACCAGATCCACATTATTACGACTATAAAAACCTTATAGAACGCTTAGAAAAAGGTAAAAAAACGGTGGAATGTGCTAATAGTTATGAAGATGTATCCGTTAAAA
>JAAFHO010000090.1 GCA_013297575.1 Chitinophagales bacterium | reverse complement strand
CCACTGGAAAGTGGACGATATCTCTCTTTCAGGTACATCTGCGCTTCAGCAGTTTCCCGTTACCTTCCGCGTTAATGCCGCACTACTTACTGTAGATCCAGCAGGTATGAAGATTGCAGGTTCTTTCAATAATTTCACGGACGAATCAATGGTGAACGACGGCAATGGTGTTTGGTCGATCACTAAGCAATTGACAGAAGGTACACAATACCAATACAAGTTCAAAAACGGCCCTAGTGGTTGGGAATCTGGTCAGGCAGCATGTGGTGTTTCGGATGGTTTTGGTGGATTTAACCGTACCATCACGCCACTAGTAGCAACAACGCTTCCTGCAGTATGTTTTAACTCTTGCAGCGGTTGTGTTTTACCGTGTAACCTCAATCCAGATGCATTAATATGTGATAAACTGGATACGTATGTTACGACCCAAAAACTAGGCCCACAGGCTACACATTGGACAACTTGGAGTGGTACCGAAGGTACAAATGAAGATGGTATTGTTTCTACTGAACAGGCATTTAGTGCGCCTAACTCGCTTAAAGTAACAGGTGTTGCCGTAGGTGGAGTACAACAGGACGTTCTATTGGCTTTAGGAAATCGTTCATCTGGTCGTTATGAATTGAAATGGAAGTTCTTCATTCCTACAGGTAAGCAGGCATATTATAACATGCAGGCTGCTGTGCCACTTGTTATTGCTGCTGGCGATTTTAATATGCAGGTAAGTTTGGGCGCAAACGGAGTAGGTACCCTTTCTAACCAAGCAAATACTATCATTGGAACATTTGCCTATCCTAATGGAACATGGTTTGAAGTAAAACATATTTTTGATGTTGACAACGATCTCATTTCTTTATATGTTAATGGTGTATTTGTAAAGAAATTCCCTTGTACAAAAAATATGGGTGGTATCGACTTTTTCGGAGAGAATGCCAGTAACCAATTTTACACCGACGATATCGAGTTTATAAAGTTGACACCTATTGTATATAATGCTGATGTGTGTGGGTCTGCTATTGATTTACAACTTGCCTTGGCAGGTGCACCAGGTGTTGCAACAACTGTTGGGCCATACGATATTACAAATGCAACCGTAGATCCAGTAAACGACCCAACAACGGGTTTTGACTGCCACTTCCTAGCAGATCCGCTTCAAGGTAACCATTGGTTTACATTTATCGGTGACGGTGGAAAATATACCATTGCCTCAGCCAGCTGTGGTGCTTCACCTATCACAGATAACGATACACAATTCTCTTTATACACAGGTAGCTGTGGTAATTATACCGCTGTTGATTGTAATGAAGATATTTCAAATACAGATTTGGGTTCTACGATTACGATAGAAACAGAAGTAGGTGTTACCTATTTTCTTATGGTAGATTCCTATAATGGATTGAATGGTACTTATTGCTTGGATATCACACCAATACCTAGCGTAGATTGCGCTGATGGCGTAGTGGGAATAAATACAGTATCTAACGACGGTTTCCTTTGCTGGGGAGAAAATCTTACAGCGATTATGGAGTTCGATGCAAGCACTTATGTCCTTCCAAATAATGGCGCAGTAAGTGGTCATTTGTGGTGTATCAGTGATGCGCCACTTGATCCAAACACATGGCCTGGTGCTGTTACAGGTATTGCTTCTTCAGGTGCTACGAATACATTGGTCGCGGTAAATATTGTCAATAATGGCACTGCAACATTCTTCCAACCAGGAACCAAATACCTTACTTCGGTTGTATTTGGTGGCGGTACATTGATAGATCCTGCTGTTGGTGCATTCGTATTTAATATTGATGTGACTGCTGGTTGCTTTTATCTTGGCGAATCACATGAACTTACGTTGGTGCCAGAACTAGATCCAATTGTAGCGTTCTCTGCAATAACTCCAGGTAGCACACCGCCTAATGTAGATATTGATCTAACCATTGATGGTGGTATTGCTGCCTTTATCGGTGATCCAACTTTTTATGATATAAAATGGAGCAATGGAGCAACGACACCAGGTTTGACCAATGTACCTAATGTACCATACACTGTTACCATTTCGGATCCAACAGGTTGTGTAGATCCATTTGTGCTTGCAACAGTAGGCACTACAGACCCATCTACTGTAAAATCATTATCTTTGACACCAAACCCAACTACGGGCTTGTTGAACTTGAATATGTCTTTACAAAAAGCAGCAGATGTACAGGTTGAAGTATATAATACCCTTGGCCAGTTGATCAATACGATCCAAGCAGGTAAAACTTCGACGCTTAGCCAGTCTATCGACCTCTCGAATGCGGCTACGGGTGTTTACACGGTACGTATCCGTATGGACAATGATATTGCGGTACGCCGTATTGCAGTACAACGCTAATACACTTTTAGGTATGCTAAAATAGCCTATATAAAGAGGTATTATTTTTATAGCAAACATTATCCCTGTTTTTGAGTACGCTCAGAAACAGGGATTTTTTTACCCCCCAACCCCCTGAATTTCATTCAGGGCTACTCAAGTTTGACCCTTATCAGGGTCGGTATTCGTTTAATTAGACTTTTTCGGTAACGCCGACAATATACCGTCACCCATGTGTCCCATCAAACAAATCGACCCTTTTGTCGGCGCAACTTTTTCCAGTCACGCCGGCAATTCGCACAAAACCAACAGTTTTCATCTATAAACAACACTTCTAAAAGACAAGAAATGCGTTTTTTCTCCATACACATTTGATTTAAGGCATACCGAATACTTTGCAAAGTAAATTTATTTTATAGCGTATTAGCCTGTTACAAATATTATTTTCATAAAAAAATATTAACTAAATTGCTCGTTATCAATTAGTTACAATAAAAATGTTTCTCAATTCAAAAAAAACTTGTAAAATAAATCAAATGCCGGGAACTTTGCAGCCGCATTAGTATGTTTAGTACTATTGTCTGCGAAAAATTTCATTTTCGTAGTAAAACTTGCAGTCTATCGATGACTACTTTATTCACACCGGAAGATGAGTTGACGTTGATGCGTAAAGAAAGGCTTTTTGAGTTGGAATTTTACCCACTTTTAGATGCCGTTTACGCCTTCGCAAAACGTCTTACCAACGACGCTAACCGCGCCGAAGATTTGGCGCAGGAGACATTCATGAAAGCATGGCGCTCTTTGGATAGCTATACTGCTGGCACAAACGCCAAAGCATGGTTATTCAGGATTTGCAAGCACCTTTTCATTAACCAGTACCGCTCTGCAGCGCGCAAACCACGTGAAGTAGATCTTGAAGACCATGTCGTTTTCCACGGTGAAGACGATGCTGTTTCAACGAACTACCAAGGTTTGCACGAAGAATTGGGTGAACTTCAACTCGGCGACGAAATACTTGCCGCACTGGAGTCTTTAAGCCCAAGTTTCCGCGAGGTATTGGTATATGATTTGGACGATTTTTCTTATGAAGAAATTGCTACATTGATCAATGTACCCATTGGTACCGTGCGCTCACGTTTGCACCGTGCACGTAACCAAATGGCTGAAAAATTGCGCGATTACGCCCGCAATTACGGCTATGGAGCACAGGACAATGACACAACAACGCCATCAGAAACGGCGACCTCCGTCGAGGGTAACCAAGGCGAGGTCGCCGCTCCCTCAGCATCCACTATTTCAAAATAAATAATTCACCAAGGGTTATTGTCCAGATGAACTGGCCAATAACCCTTATTTTTCCATATCACATTTCTAAAAATATCTGCAATATGAAAAGTTCAAATAAAGGTGCTGGCAAAAATTATTCAGCGCATATAGCAGAACAAGACGCGCTACCACAAAGCATTTTTCAGCCGCGTGGTTCATCTGATAAACCCGGCAACTCATGGCAATTACCCTCTGACCCCACCGATCCTACTCCTGATGATTTGTTAACGATAGAAGAAGAGTTTAGAACTTTTATAAAATCAAAATTAAAACCTACCAAGGCTCCATCTCATTTATTGCAGAAAATTAGGCTATCCATTCAACAACAGGATAGAATCGATTAATTCAATATCATTTCCTTTTCCATAAAAATAATACTGTTTTGTTTCCGACCTTTGCGGCATGTCTTATTTGGCAACCGATAGTACGGGGCAACTCACCGCTCAGATCACGCGCTTACTGCGTGACGAAAGCACCGATAATATTCCCCTCCTCCTCGAGATGATCGAAGGAGGAGGGGTCAATCGTTGTATATTAGGCTACCTCTTTGGTATTGCCGTTTTTCACCCTTTAAAAAATATTGCCGATAAAGCCCTGAACCTCTTGCGCAAGCACGCAGGTGTCGCAACCCTACGCCAAGCCGAAAAATTGAAAGAAGGCGCTGCCTATCACTACAACGAAACGGAATATCTTGGCAAGTACCGCAACCCAGAATTTGATATTTTCGACTTTATCCTCGCCAACAAGATGTGCTTGTGGCATCGGGCAGGGGCGAGTAGGAGTCCTTATTTTGAAGTATCGCACCGTACACTTAATCTGTCGTTGTATCCCGAACAGGTTTTTTCAGAAGCCATTTCTACCCTCAATTTTATACAATTTATCACCCTGCCAGCCAGTAAGCAGTTCGATTTGGATGCGGCTATCCCAATGCTAATGCCATTACCATTAGAAAATGTGTACTTGGAAAATCTTCGTTTGGAACATTTTCCAACGGGGCTTTTTGCTTTGCCCAAACTAAAAATATTGTCTATCAGAAAAGGGACTTACCGACCACGAGCCCCTATGGTAGTGCGTTTGGAGGGTAATACAATGGGTAGTACTTCCTTAGAAAAACTGGAAATTGAAGGATATACGATTGAAAATGGTGCAGCGTTAGGGCCATTTCCTGCATTGATTGAGGCAGATTTGACCCGTTGCGGCTTGGAACATATTGATTTTTTAGAAAAATCAACCCGGTTATCTAGGCTTAACTTAAAAAGTAATGACCTCAAGGAATTACCTGCTTTTATTGGCCAGTTGATGCAGTTGCGTTGGTTGGATTTGAGCAATAACCCGTTCAAAGTGCTACACTTGGATTTGTCAGAATTGTATCAATTGGAGCATTTTGAGTTGAAATTGGGGAAGTAGGGGTTACAAATGTTTGACTTCTCCGAAGTCGGGATTGCTGGAAATGTATTAATTTGAGCAAAAAAACGGCTGTCTGGTTGGGGTTTTAGGTTGCAAATGTTTGAGTTCTCCCAAGTCTGCATTAAGCGTTTAGAATTTTAAATTCTAAACGCTTAATGCGAAAGTACTTACAAGGGCAGACGCTCGCCTACACTACCCCTTATTCGGATAAACATACAGCATTACATCCTCTTTGGTCACTTTTTGTTCACAAAGAATAAAAAGCCTTTCCACTACATTGGCTAATTCGCGGATATTTCCAGTCCAGTTGTAATCCTGCAATGCCTGTAATGCCTCTGGTGTAATCTGTTTGGGCGCATGTCCGTATTCTTCTGCTGTACGGCGGTTGAAGTGCTCGAGGAGCAGCGGAATATCTTCGCGGCGTTCGTTGAGCGATGGCACGCGAACCACGATCACAGCGAGGCGGTGGTATAAGTCTTCGCGGAAACGTCCGGCGGCAATTTCTTCGCGGAGATCTTTATTGGTAGCGGCCAATACGCGGACATCTACTTTGATTTCCTTAGAATCGCCCACGCGGGTAATCTTTTTTTCTTGTAGCGCACGCAGTACTTTGGCTTGCGCATCGAGGCTCATATCGCCTATTTCGTCGAGGAAAAGCGTGCCTCCATCTGCTTGTTCAAATTTGCCTTGCTTATCGGCCACAGCACCTGTAAACGAGCCTTTTTTATGCCCAAAGAGTTCGCTTTCGATCAATTCGGAAGGAATAGCAGCGCAGTTGACTTCCACAATAACACCAGCAGCCCGGTGGCTTTTTTCGTGTATCCAGCGCGCAACGAGTTCTTTACCACTACCATTAGGGCCGGTAATCAATACGCGGCTCTCGGTGGGGGCAACTTTATCGAGCATGCGTTTTATTTCGACGATGGGCGCACTTTCGCCAATCATGTTTACGCCCTTGTTCCCGCTGCCACGAACTTGCTTTTGCAGTTTTTGGGTGGTATTTACCAGTTCTGACTTGTCCATCGCATTGCGGATGGTGATGAGCATACGATTCAAATCTGGGGGCTTGGAGATATAGTCAAAGGCACCCTTTTTTACAGCATCCACAGCGGTTTCAATGTTGCCGTGTCCGCTTACCATCACCACCGGAAGTTCGGGTGCAAGGATTTGGAGGCGCTCTAATGCTTCAATACCATCCATTTTGGGCATTTTAATGTCCATAATTACCACGTCGTATTTTTCTTTTTGTACCTTCGCGATACATTCCAGACCATCGGCGGCTTCATCGACTTCATATTGCTCAAATTCTAAGATGTCTCTTAACGTGCGGCGGATGGGTACTTCGTCATCCACAATAAGGATTTTGGCCATGTAAGTTTTTATTAAAAATTGAATAAAAATTAAAAAACGTATTTTTGGAAGTGCAAATAACGAAATACTTACCCCAACTTTGTTCAAAAATTGGAAAGCATTTTTCAAAAAAATAATAATTGCTATTTATTTTCTCATCAAACAGCATTCACAACCATGATTTTTCAAAAAATTACTTTGTTTATCTTTGCTTTAGCACTTAGTTTTACGGTGCAGGCACAAATGTCTCCCGTCCGTGAAATGGACAAAACTATGTCATTTGGTACTCGCCCCTGCTTCCGTGTGGAGTTCCGTGGTGCCGATAAAGATTTAGTGACCGACCTATGGAAAAAATTTGCGAAAGAGCGTTTTAGCGCCAAACTTAAAAAAGATAAAAAATCCGGGGAGTGGTTTGCGCCTAAGTTGAATGGAAGCCTTAGTCCAAGCGAATATACCCTTCGTTCTACCATAGAGGAGACAAACAAAAATGATGCCGCATTAAATGTTTGGTTTGATTTGGGTTCGTCCTTCCTCAATCGTCGGGAGCATGCACAGTCGGCTGATGAGGCTGTAAGCGCGCTTTCCGATTTTTATGTGGAGGTACGCCGCGAGGTAGTTACCCGTGAACTAAAAGATGCTGAGAAAAAAATGAAAGATATGGAAGGTGCCAAAAGAAAAATGGAAAAAGAAAATGATAACCTCCATAAGGATATTGCAGAATACAATGCCAAGATAAAAAAGGCTGAGGAGGATATTAAAAAAAATGAGCAGGATCAAAATTCTAATGTTGCCGATCAGGAAGCACAACGTCGTTTAATCGAAGAAATCCGTATCCGTTTACAAAATGTAGGCAGCGAGAAAAACTAAACTATGACCTTTTCAGAATTAGCCACCAAGCGCCCTGTTTTAGCCGTCGTAATGAGCATATTGATTATGCTATTCGGGGTATTGGGCTATAGTTTTCTGGGTACCCGCGAATACCCTGCTATCGATCCACCGACTGTAAACGTTCGCTGCTCTTATACCGGTGCCAGTCCCGAAATTATTGAGTCGCAAATAACCGAACCGCTGGAAAAAGCGATCAACGGGATACAGGGTATTCGTAATATATCTTCTTCATCTTCTACGGGTAACAGTACGATAACGATTGAATTTGATCTTGGTGAAGACTTGGAAAAGGCCACCAATGATGTGCGTGACAAGGTAAGCCAAGCCATACGTAATTTGCCGCAGGATATTGATGGCCCTCCGGTGGTCAATAAATCGGATGCCGATGGCAGCCCGATTATCTTTATGCCCATTAATAGTAGCAAAAGGAATATTATGGAACTGAGCCAATACGCCGAAAATGTATTGCAAGAACGGTTACAGACCATTCCTGGCGTTAGCCAAATTTCTATTTTTGGTCTCAAAAGACCAGCGATGCGCTTATGGATGAATCCGCAATTGCTTACCGCGCGAGGACTTACCGTGCAGGATGTATTCAATGCGTTGCAACGCGAAAATATTGAATTGCCTAGCGGAAAAGTACGCGGTAATGTCACCGAACTTACCGTAAAAACGTATGCTAAACTGGCTACTGAAGAGGAGTTTAATGATCTCATTATCAAGGCATTGCCCAGCGGAGGCACTATTCGATTTAAAGATATTGGACAAGCCGTACTTGGCCCCGAAATTGAAGAGACTTCGGCGCGTCGTAATAATGTATATGGGCTTTCTTTAGCAGTATTTCCACAGCCGGGTTCTAATCAAATTCAAATTGCCGATGAGTTTTATCGCCGTTTAGAGCAAATTAAAAAAGAATTGCCGGAGGATATTGTATTGGATGTGGGGCTTGATCGCTCCAAATTCGTAAAACGCGCAGTGGATGAGGTGATCGAAACCTTGTATATCGCGATTGGCCTAGTGGTGCTTATTATTTATCTATTCTTCCGAAATTGGTTGGTCGCATTGCGGCCATTGGTGGATATTCCGGTTTCCTTGATCGGTACTTTTTTCGTTATGTACATTTTTGATTTTTCGATCAATGTACTCACTTTGCTTGGTATCGTTTTGGCTACAGGGCTAGTAGTGGATGATGGTATTGTGGTGACGGAAAATATTTTCAAGAAAATTGAACAAGGCATGGATAAACGCACTGCCGTCCGATTGGGTATTGAGGAAATATTTTTCGCCGTCATATCTACTTCGATTACCTTGGCTGTGGTGTTTTTGCCGGTGATTTTCTTACAAGGTTTTACGGGGCGTTTGTTCCGCGAATTTGGTGTAGTTGTGGCTTGTGCCGTACTGATTTCGGCCTTTGTATCGCTTACCTTGACACCTGTGCTCAATATTTACCTATCGGGCAAAGACCACCGAGAAGGTTGGTTTTACCGCAAGACAGAACCATTTTATGAAGGTTTAGAAAATGGGTATAAAGGCTTGTTAACGTGGTTTTTGCGTTTTAAATGGATCGCCATATTGCTTGTATTGGGCTGTTTGGGTCTTACGTGGTCGCTATCTAAGGACTTGAAAACAGAATTGGCTCCGTTGGAAGATCGTAGTATTGTCCGTACCAATGTAACTGCTCCGGAAGGCACCGATTTTGACAAGATGGAGGATATTATCTACCGGATTACCCAGACCTTTCTGGATTCTGTACCCGATGCGAGTATGATTTTTGGTATTACGGCGCCGGCATTCAATGGCCCTAGTGTCTCCAATTCAGGGTTTATCAGCACTTTGTTGCCCGATCCAGACCTGCGCCGCCGTAGTCAAATGGAAATCTACGATCAATTGGTCAAAATTACCAAAAAGTTTCCAGAAGTACGTGCATTCCCTAATCAGGAACAGACCATTACAACCAGTTTGCAGGCTGGCAGCCAATTACCCGTGCAATATGTTATTCAGAATTTTTCTTTTGATAAAATAGCCGATGTTGTCCCTAAGTTTTTGGAAGAAGCACGTAAAACAGGCGTTTTTTCTAATGTTGACATTAACTTAAAATTCAACAAACCCGAACTAAATATCCGTATCGACCGCGACAAGGCCACCGCGTTAGGGCTTAGTGCTGCAGATGTGTCGCAAACCCTTCAATTGGCACTCAGTGGCAGGCGTTTTGGGTATTTCACGATTGATGGTAAGCAGTACCAAGTGATTGGGCAAATTGACCGTAATAGCCGTGATGAACCTTTGGATTTGGCGGCTTTGTATGTACGCAATAACCGTGGAGATATGGTGCAATTGGATAATATTGTCGCATTGGAGGAAGGAAGTAATCCGCCTACTTTATACCATTATAATCGTTTTAAATCGGCTACTTTTTCGGCATCACTCGCGCCTGGGCGTACCTTGGGCGAGGGTATTCAAGCGATGGAGGAGACTGGGCAAAAACTGTTGGATGACACTTTTCAGCATGATTTGAGTGGGCCATCTCGCGATTTTAAGGAAAGTTCGGGCAATACATCTTTTGCCTTTATATTGGCATTGTTGCTGGTTTATTTGATTTTGGCTGCGCAATTTGAGAGTTTTATAGATCCACTTATTATCCTGATTACGGTACCACTGGCTATTGCTGGTGCATTTTTATCGCTCAAATTAAGTGGACAGACGATCAATATTTTCTCGCAAATTGGTATGATTATGTTGATCGGATTGGTCACCAAAAATGGTATTTTGATTGTAGAATTTGCCAACCAAAAACGCGAGCAGGGCTTGAGTAAGTTTCAGGCAGTGCTGGAATCTGCCACGCAGCGTTTCCGGCCTATTCTGATGACCTCGTTGGCTACTGTTTTGGGGGCGTTACCGATTGCGTTGTCTTTAGGTAGTGCGGGTAGGAGTAGGGTGCCACTAGGTATGGTGATTACTGGCGGTATGTCGTTTTCGCTGGTGCTTACGTTGCTGGTGATACCTGCGATGTATTTGTTTCTGGCGCGGAAGCATAAGTAGGAAAAGGTTTGTTCCGCTAAAAAACGACCAAAATGAACCCGCAAAAATGTGGTTGCAAACCTTAGATTTAAATTTTAGGGAATCGGAGATTTTTTATATTGGGAACACTGTAAGGTAAGTTTATTTAGGGTTTGAAATCTCTTTTTTTAGTATATTTGTAGCAATTGACCGACCCAGAATGGGTCAAATGTTTATTAGCAAAATCGTGGTTTCAATACGCGTGCGACCCTGTCGGGGTCGAATGTCATACAGCCACATTGGTCTATAAACATTTGACCCATTCTGGGTCGGATATACCCTAAATATATAAATAAGCCCATTTTTAGGTGCTTTATAATATGATCAAATGACACTCATTTAACCACAAATAAGCCACATTAGATTAAAAAATATACAACAACAATCATTTTTAGTTAAAATAGCACAAACGCACGCGCCATCTTTGCATCCAGTTTTTAAAACACATAAAATATGGAAAGCTTATATCTCGAAACGAACCCATTTACCATTTTTAACGGCGAACATTGGATTTGGCTGTTGTATGGCGTATTGAGTACCATTTTTTGGATCAGATTGGGGCGTAAAGCACCTACACAAGTTCAAAAACAACGTGTCGCGCTTTGGATGGGTTTATTAGGTGTAGTTGCATGGGTATATTCAGATGTGGTCATGTTTGCCACCGGGCAGGCCAAGTCGCAATCGGTGATTCCATTCCACCTCTGTTATGTACTCAATTTGGCGTTGCCTTATATATTCTGGAAAGGGCGGATTGAGTTGTTCGACTGGATTTATCCAATTGTCATAGCAGGTTGCTTGCAAGCATTATTTACGCCCGATTTGTCACAGGGATTTCCGCATTATTACAGTGTTCGGTATTGGTTTGTACATGTTGCTTTGGTGCAGTACGCTTTTTTTGCTATCTTTGTTTTTGATTTTAGACCTACATTTATGGGGATATTCAAATGTATATTGGCGATCAACCTGTATGCACTTTGTTTAGTACCGATCAATTGGTTGCTGGATACCAATTTCCTTTATATCCGCTACCCCGCCCAAGGTTCAATTATGGAAATGCTTGGCCCTTGGCCGCAGTACCTTTTTGCCTTGGAAGGTTTGATGTTCGTATTTTTTCTTATTGTTTATTTACCGTTTCTAAGGCTCAAAAAGCAACATGCGCAGCAAACAGTACAGCCTTGAAGATTATGTTACAGGTATTAGCGCAGGTGACCGCGTGATGCTGGGGCGTGCTATTACGCTCGTAGAAAGTGCCAAAACCGAGCATACCGCCTTAGCAGAGCAGGTACTCGCAGCTCTACCGAAACCGACCAATACCCTCCGAATTGCTATAACTGGTGCTCCTGGTGTGGGTAAAAGCACGTTTATCGAGGCTTTTGGTATGTGGCTGATCCAGCAGGGTGAAAAAGTAGCCGTACTGGCGATTGATCCTTCCAGCGCAGTAAGTGGCGGGAGTATTTTGGGCGATAAAACGCGCATGGAGCAGTTATCCGTTTCCGAACATGCTTTTATCCGTCCTTCTCCTGCGGGCGACTCGTTGGGTGGTGTGGCGCGGAAAACCCGCGAAGCCATACTGCTCACGGAGGCCGCTGGATATCGTATTGTTTTGGTGGAAACGGTAGGGGTGGGGCAGTCCGAAATTGCAGCCCGCCGAATGTGCGACTTGTTTATGTTATTATTGTTGCCTGGAGCGGGTGATGAACTGCAAGGCATCAAACGCGGTATTGTAGAAATGGCCGATCTTCTAGTCGTCAATAAAGCAGATGGCGAGCGTAAGCAACTGGCCGCAATGGCGCAAGCGCATTATATCAATGCCACGCATTTGTTGCCATCAAATAGTAGCGGCTGGAGTGCCAAAGTGCTTACTGCCAGTGCATTAGAGCGGGAGGGTTTTGCGGAAATTTGGGCACAAATTATGGCGTACCAACAATCAACGATAAACAATGGTTTTTGGTTCGAAAACAGGCGAAACCAAGCCCATTACTGGTTGCATGAAACGCTCATGGATGGAATGAAGACGGCTTTTTACAACCATCCCGATATTCAGGCCATGCTTCCAGACCTAGAAGAAGCGGTATTGTCGGGTAAAATATCTCCATTTGCTGCGGCTAGAACATTATTGGAGCATTTGAATTTTAAGCAATAAAGAGAGGGTTTATATTCCAAAAATAGATTTCACCACTTCCTCTTTTTTCTCTCGACTTACTGGAATTTTAATTTTACCAAGGTCTAATAAATGGCCTTCTACCGCATGCACGGCGTGTTTTGCCACGATATACGATTTATGTACCCGCAAAAAGTCCTGTTCGGGCAGCATATCGGCTATGTTTTTTAATCTTTCAAAAGTAACATATTGCTTGGTCGCGGATACTAATTTGACGTATTCCTTCAACCCTTCCACGTAAAGCAGTTCGGATAATTGTATTTTTTGGAGGCGGCCATCCACTTTTACCACGATAAAATCTAGCGGCGGCAGCGGCGCTATGGCTTCTTTGGCCTTGTTTACGGCCTGTACGAAACGCTCAAAAGAGTAGGGTTTGAGCAAATAATCCACGACATTGAGATCGAATGCTTCCACGGCATATTCCGAGT
>JAAFHO010000009.1 GCA_013297575.1 Chitinophagales bacterium | reverse complement strand
CCGTTCGTGAAAATCTATATGCGACGGGTGGTACGATCACCATCGAAGCACCTGTTTACGGCGATTTAGTGACCGCAGGCGGTACGATTACGATCAATGATACCATCCAAAATGACATATTATTGGCAGGTGGTACAGTCTTTTTCAACGGTTATACGGGTGATGATGTGCGTTGTGCGGGTGGAACAGTGTATATCAAAAACGACATCAAAGGTGATTTGGTCATAACGGGCGGTACGGTTACCATTGATAAAAATGTGACCATTGGTGGCCATTTACTTGCCAGTGGCGGCGAGGTCACTTTAAATGGAACCGTCACAGGCAATATTCGAGGGGCTTTTGGCACGTTTACGATGAATGGTATTGTTGAAAAAGACATGGATTGTAAAGGCGGCAACCTCATTGTCAATGGTACCGTGATGGGCAAATCCGTATTATCAGCACCCGATATTGAAATAGGCGACAACGCGGTATTTAACGATAATGTCCGCTATTGGAATACCAACGGTTCTTTGGATGTCAAGCGCGCTTTGAAAAATGGACAAGCCACTTATGACCCAAGCCTTAAAATAGAAACCGGGCGTTGGTACTACGTTGGATGGATGTCCTTTCTGGCTTTAATTTGGTATTTGGGGACAGCTGTGTTGATGATTTTTCTTACACAATATTTTTTCAGTAAAACCATGCGTCGGGCGAGCGATACCGTTTCTTCGAAAACCTTGAAATCATTGGGTTATGGTTTTCTCTATCTTGTGGGCGTTCCCGTTGCGATGGTTATTGCTTTTATTACTGTTATTGGTATTCCAGTCGGACTTATTTTGTTATTTGGCTACATCTTAACCATGGCTTTAGCGACCGTAATAACATCCGTTGTAGCCGCTAATTGGTTCAATACCAAATACATGCGTAATTGGGGCGTGGGACAATTGGGTGGAATAGCAACGGGGATTTTCATTGTGTTGAAACTCATGTCGCTCACTTTTATCTTCAGTTGGTTGGTCGTTGTGGCAATTTTGATCGCTTTTGGTGCTATTATATTGAATATCAATTGGCGAAGGAAAGTGGCGGTTTAACCATAAAATATTTAAAAATGGAACCCAAAAAACAACCACGCGCTATAATTGGTCGCTATTTATTGTACACTTTTTCCATTACGTGGTTGAGTTGGCTCATTATTATTATTGGGAATACCTATTTTAATACACTTTTATACGGTACACCTTTATTTTGGATACCTTACACGATTGGTAGTTTAGGGGCTGCGATTAGTGCTTATTTGATTTACCGACAGTTTACAACTGATTTTGAAGCAAAATCGTTTGTAAAATACATCTTTGGACAGCAACTTACCGTAAAAGTTTGGTTGATATTCGGCTTGTTTTTAGGATGGCGTTTGTTTATGATTTGGGTGTCGTTTGGTATTCATAAGCCTATTTCCATATTATCAGTACTGATTAATTTACCATTTATAATCGTTTTGGGTGGCGTAGAAGAATTGGGTTGGCGGGGTATTTTGCAACCTAAATTAGAAAAAATAATGACATATTTGCCCTCTGTATTGGTTGTTGGCACAATATGGAGTCTGTGGCATTTACCTTTGTGGTTCATACACGGTACTGCTCAAAGCGGATTTTCATTTGGCTTGTATTTAGTATCAGGTATCGTGCTAACATCAAGTTTTACCACCCTTTACAAATACACCAATAATCTGTTGCTGTGCATCGTGAGCCACGCTTGGTTTAATGACTGCATTGGTATGGCGTTGTACATGGGCAAAAATGGGGTTTTGCAATTAGATTTGAATTGGAAAGTTATGGTCGTTTTTGCAATTGAGTTCATTGTGTCAGTAGTTTTAGGAATCTTGTATAAACGAACTGATTATGAACATTAAAAACAGACTTATCGCCATAAAAATCATTCATACCGTGATTTGGATTTTTTTCAATGTGGTTTTGGGGTACATGGCTTATGCTGTGATGATCAATAAAATAGACAAGTTTGTTTGGATTGGCGTTGGTCTTATTGTCTTGGAAGGTATCGTTTTGCTCATTTTTAACAAGAGGTGTCCGCTTACAATTGTTGCCCGTAAATATTCTGATTCCCAAAAAGATAATTTTGATATTTATCTGCCCAATTGGTTAGCAAAATGGAATAAACTGATTTATACGACCTTGTTTGTACTCATAATAGGCGGGTTGATCTATAGAATTTTAAAACAATAATGCACCATAGAAAAAGGGCTATGACTTTTCAGCCATAGCCCTTACTTCACATATTTCGTTTTGTTTTGTCGGTCTGCCGTAAAAGATTACTATTTAGCAGTTGCCGAAGCGTCATCTTTGCTGACCTCGGGTGTAGCACCTATGGTTGCAGAATTTTGCATTTTTTGACCGGTGATGACATCGCGGGCAAATAATATTTTTGGCTTCCAGTATTTAGAAGTGCTGATGTTCTCGACTACCACGCCACGGCTTGATGTGCTGTGCACACAAATGATTCCATCGGAACCACATTCTACTACCATTGCAACGTGTTGGATATGGCCGCTTTTAGGGCTGCCGAAAAAAACTAGGTCACCAGGCAATACTTCATCGAGTGAAATTTGGGCGCCTTGTTTGGATTGAGTGGAGGATGCGCAAGAAACTTTTACGTCAAATTCTTGCATAATATAGCTGGTAAAACCGGAACAATCAAAGCCTGTTCGTGGGCTGCGGCCAGCATAGTGATAAGCGATTCCGGTAAAATTTTGAGCGTAACCGGTAATCCATTCCCGCAATTGTACTACCTCAAGATTAGAGGTGCGGTTTTCGTAGCTGTACATTTCAGATTTCCCTGTGCCTACGTTGGTAGTAGGATGGGAGGGAGAAAATGACATGCAAGCTAATAAAGAAAGAACTGTTAAAGATTTGGTTGGAAAAAGCCGAGTGAAAAGGCCCGTGTTGCACGAGTCAGAGTTCAACATAAGTATTTAGTTTGGTGAAAAAAAATCAGCAGCGCTCTTGTGCGTTGCTCGTGATTACGTAACGGTTAAATAGATGGCCTCGATGGTAAAGTGTTCATGGATAATAATAAAAAAACCGTTCATGGAGAGGATTAAAATGCCAGCATAACTGGACTGAAGCCGAGGCAAAGGTAACACAGGCTTTTTGATTATCCAAACAAAAAAATGAAAAATTTTAAAAAAAAGGCGTTTTTGACTAATAATTTTGCAATTTGCCAATAATGCAAATTTTAATTTCTTAACTTTTCTATAACTATTTATTTCGCCTAATAATATTTGGGTAACAAAAAACGCTTTTTTTGATTATTATGGAAGATTAGAGGTATGCCATTACCCTACAACAATAACTCCATTGGGCAATATTTCCATTAATCGAGTCAGGCTAGAGCCGGGTTCAAACACGTCATCAATGGATGTGCCTTCGGCAATATGGATGGACAATTCTTCGTCGATGGTACATACTGCGCGCTTTACGGAATGACCATCTACCAATGTAAATGCGATCATTTTTTGATCGATAAATTCTCCTTTTTCGTTAAATATTGCCAGCACGTATTGGTACAACAGGAGTTCTGCTTTCCACCAAACCAAAGCAATATATTTTTCATCGCAATCTATCGCAAAACATGGGACGTATTCGGTGTATTCATCAATGGGTTCTTTTTCCAGTGGGCCAATAAACTTTTCGATGAGGGCATCGGATAAGGGGCCGTTTTCTGTACTAAAAGTATGGTGGGTATCTTCGCCCAAGGTTACGGGCATTTTTACGGGTGGAAACTTTGCTACAAAGTCAACAAAATCTAGCATGTTTTTTTTATAAATGTTTGACCTCTAATGAGGTATATAATTTTTATGATCTTGGCTAATGCCTTTTCTAAGCACTCAAGCTGCTTCCAATCGCGACTACTTCTGCAAAAATACCAGCCGCTGTCACAGCAGCACCTGCGCCAGGACCACGCACCACCAAGGGGCGTTCGCGGTACCGATCGGTCGTAAATACCACCATATTATCGCTGCCCGATAGGCCGTAAAATGGATGGGATTGGTCGTATTCTTTGAGTTCGATGGAGGCTTTGCCGTCTTCCATTTTGGCGACAAAGCGCAGAACAGCACCGTTGTCGGCTGCTTTTTGCTTCAAACCCTCAAAATGGCTGTCATGTGCTTCGAGTGCCGCAAAAAATGCAGGTACATCGGGTGCATCGGAGCAGGGCTTGGGGAGGATATTCTCGACTTGTATATCGTTCATTTCCAAGGGCAATCCTGCTTCTCTCGACAAAATAAGTAGTTTTCTGCGCACATCAGCACCACTAAGATCGTCGCGTGGATCAGGTTCGGTGAGGCCCAGTTCTTTTGCTTTTTTTACAATATCCGAGAACGCCGCTTTATTATCGGGCGCGCAGAAATGATTAAAAATATACGAAAGCGTACCACTCAGAATACCTTCTATTTTGAGTACTTGGTCGCCTGCTGTAATTAGGTCGTTCAGCGTAGTGATAATGGGCAAGCCCGCGCCTACATTGGTCTCGTAACGCCACTGTACCCCGCGTTTTGCAGCGATGGTTTTTAAGCGCATATATTGCAACCAAGAGGACGAAGCGGCCAGTTTATTGGGTGTTGAAATGGAAATACTAGCATCCAATATCTGCTCATAAAAATCGGCGACTGCCGTAGAAGCGGTATTGTCGATAAAGATGGTATTGGGCAAGTTGAGTTCTTCCATTTGCTCAATAAACCGAGGCATGGAGAATACTTTATCGGAGATTTCTAGCAAATTTTGCCAAGTTTCGGCCTTTAGTCCGCTTTCATCAAAAATCATTTTGCGGCTATTGGCCATACCTACAATACGCAATTCCATACGGCGTTTGGTGCGCAAATGCTCTGCGTTGTCGGCCATTTGCGCCAATAGGGTTTTGCCAATAAGACCTGTTCCCACGACAAATAAATGCAATGTTCTTACATCAGAAAGGAAAAATGCTTCGTGAATCGCATTCAATGATTTGGTTTCGTCGTGTGCCGGCACAACCACCGAAATATTTAATTCGCTGCTGCCTTGTGCTATGGCTACAATATTGACACCATTTTTACCCAATGCACTAAAAACACGCCCTGCAATACCGGGTTGGTAGCGCATGTTTTCGCCTACGATAGCCACTACACTCAAATCGCGCTCAATACGGGGCAGTTCAATTTGCCCTAACCTTAATTCGTATTCAAACTCTTTTTCAACTACTTGTTTCGAGGTCTCTGCCTGTGCAGGCGACACCGCAAAGGTGATACTGGCTTCGCTACTGCCTTGTGTAATGATGACGACATTAACACCAGCACGCGCCAAGGCTCCGAACAAACGAGCAGCCACACCAGGCACACCAAACAAGCCCGAACCTTGAAGGGTGAGCATGCAGATTTGATTGATCGAAGAAATACCCTTGATGGGGCTATTGGCCAAAGTTTTCACCTGCTCACTGGTCATGCTTGGAGGCGGGGTAAGCCCAATCCACGTCCCCACAAAATCGGGGTTAAATGTATTGCGGATAACCAGCGGAATGTGCTTGGCCAAAGCAGGCAATATAGTAGGCGGATAAATCACTTTTGCCCCAAAATGGCTCATTTCCATAGCCTCGCGGTAGGTCATGTAGGGCAATGTGAAGGCTTTTTTTACGCGACGAGGATCGGCAGTTAAAACGCCATTCACATCAGTCCATATTTCAATAACCTGTGCATCGAGTGCTGCTCCAAAAATTGCAGCAGTATAATCAGAGCCGCCACGGCCCAAGGTAGTGGTAAGTCCATCGTTGGTACTACCTATAAATCCTGTAATGGATTGTACTTGCGGGTGTGTGGCGAAATGTTCGCGAATGAGTTGGTTGGTGGTGTCAAAATCTACTTTGGCACTTCCAAATTGGTGATCGGTACGCACTACAGTACGTGCATCGAGGTATTGGGTAGGGATACCCGCCTGTACCATTGCCTGCGCAATAATCAAGGATGAATTACGCTCGCCAAAACTCACCACAAAATCTAAGGAACGGGGTGATGCCTCGCGCAGCAAATAAATACCTTGTACTACATCGTGTAATGCCTCAAAATGCTCACCCAATTTTGTCCTGATCGGATCAATATATTCGGGTTGCAGCAATGCTTCTGCTGCGGCAAAATGGCGTGTTTTGATCCGCTCAAACTGCTCTTGAAACTGTGCATCTCCCACAGATGCCAGTCGAGCCAATTCGAGTAAGGCATCGGTTACTTTTGAGAATGCAGAAAAAACAACACTGAATCTTTCACCACGGCGGTGATTATCCTTTAGTATTTGAATAAGCTGTCTAATAGTATCAGGCGACCCAACCGAGGTGCCTCCAAATTTTAATACTTTCATTTTTTATTGATTACTTTTTCAATTGTCCTTGGTCACTTCATTGCGCCAATGGACACATTGATAACGTAATTACCATTTCGGGCAATCACATTTTGGCTTAAATAAGCGACAGCCTTCTAATACGATCATGCCTACCATGAGCAGGAAAAGAGCAACGCGAACCCAATTAATTTTTTTCATAACTATTTTGTTTTATGACGTGGCAAAAGTAAGGCAAATAAATTGAATCTAAGTACTTTATGTTTAAAGTACTCAGGGTTTTCTCCTATAGATTTAGGTGCAGCGCACCGTAACATTTGTAGCAGCAATGATAAATTGTTTGCGTTTTGAAGGTGCAGTGCACCGCAATATTAAATTTAATGTCACGGTGCGCTGCACCTCCAAACTTGATTTCGCCAATTTTTGCTACAAATATTACGGTGCGCTGCACCTAAATTTATATACGAAAACCCTGTTGAGTACTTAATATGCTAAACGTATTATTCCACTACAATAGTCTGCGTGGCCTCTGTGCCATTTTGAGCCGTTACCCGCACAATATACAGACCTTTTGTCCATCCGGTAGTAGATACGGTTTGGGTTGTGGTACCCTCGGATATTTTTGTTTCAGCGATCAATTGACCCATTATATTATAGGTTCTAATTTGGCGCAGACTTGTTGTATTATTGATTTGCAACGTAAAATAATCATGCACAGGATTGGGCATGATGCGCAATAGTGTTGGATCATTGGCAATTGGGCGCGTATCGGTAAGGGTATTTAAGCGATATTGGTTAAAAAATCGCCAAATTTCATTACTGGCCTTAAAATCGCCATTGGTCACACCAACAAAAGTAAAAGCAGTACCGGGCCAAGTGTGTCCACCGCCAGTTATTTTATAATGCTCTACCGTCGATCCTCTAAAACCACCCGTATATAAGAACCGTTCGGCGGTGCAATTATCGGTGGTATTAATATTCGGAATACTTTCTTGAATAGGCGTGGTATTGCATCCATTGAGGGTTACCCATTTGTTGACCAAGGTTGGAATAGCAACAAAACCTAAAAGGACATTGCCAGTGTAAGGTACCACATCGTCGGCAGTGCCGTGTATTTCCATTACTGGGACAGGGCGACCGGGCACACAAGCGTTCAAATTATCTTGTGTCATGCTCCCTGTTACAGAAGCAATCGCCGCAATACGGTCATTCATTTCGCAGGCCAAAGTATAACTCAAGAAGCCGCCATTACTCATTCCAGTACTATAAATCCGATTTTTATCAATTTTGTAATGCGCTTCAATACTGTCCAATAATTGACCAATAAAAGCCACATCATCCACTGCAGAAGGGTTATTGAACACATTCCAATACCGTTCGCCTTGGTTGTTGAACGTTCCATTGGGCAATAGTACTAAAAAATTGGCTGTATCAGCAAGCCCTTTGAAATCAGCATAAAAATCTTGTTCAAAATTATTGGACGAATAACCATGCAAGTTGAGCACCAAGGGCACTGGCTTAGTACCATCATACAAAGCGGGTTTGTATAATCGATAATCACGCCATTGACCGCCACTAAAAATGGAGTCAATGACTGTGGTTTGTGCCAACAGAGGAGCGTTTAGAACGCAGACGAGTATAAAAAGGAGTAATTTTTTCATGCAGCAAAGGTAAAAAATATTATTCACACCTCCCTTAGTAACCCGTGATATACTGCTCTAGGCTTTGAATCCGTCCTTCTTGCTCTTTAAGCATTGCTGTTACAATATCGCTAATACTTAAAATGCCAATAATTTTACCATCTTGGCTTACGGGCAAATGACGGATATGTTTACCCGACATAATTTCCATACAATCTTGTATATTTTGAATGGATTTGATGGTAAATACGCCCGCTGTCATTACTTCGCTCAAGGGAGTAGTTTTGGCTTTTCGGCCTTGCAGAATGCCCCTTCTAGCATAATCGCGTTCGGAGAAAATACCAACTAGATCGCCGTCGTTCATCACCATAATGGCGCCAATATTCTTTTCGGCCATGAGTTCAAGTGCTTCGATAACGGTTTGATCGGGGTGCATGGCCCATACGTGGTTGTGGGCTTTGCCATCGAGTAATTGTCGTACAGTGAGCATAGTGTTAGTGGTTTATAGATTTTGAAAAATAGTACAATCCATTTGGCATAATTAGTTTTCGACTGTAAATATATTGCTTTTACTTTTGGATTTACCAAATTTAATCAAAGTTTTTTTGTTAAATTAATTTTCGTGCCTTTAAATGGAATAATTATTGGGGTTTAGTGCAATTACTTATTTTTTGTTTGGGGAAAAAACTTTGCTTTATCTTCGCCAAATAATCTGATTTTAAACGATGTATCAAATCAAAGAATTGGCTTTTGGAGCCTATCAGCAATATATTTTTGAAAACGCTCGTAGCGGCAATGGTTTTGCTATTGTCCCCGAAATAGGCGGAACAGTATTGGATATTTGGTTTAATGGCCAGTCTATTTTGGATGGTTATACCACTCCTGAAGAACTTACAGAAGCCAAATGGGGTAAATCTGCGATTTTGTTTCCTTTCCCCAATCGCCTACGCGATGGCCGCTATTTTTGGCAAGGCGAAACCCGTCAGTTTCCGATTAATAATGCCTCCACGCAAAATTCGATACATGGTTTTGCGCGCAGCCGACCGTTCGAACTGGTGGCATCTAATACCGAGGAAGATGCTGCTAGTTGTACCATCCGGCAGGATTACGATGGAAATTTGGATTATTATCCATTTCCTTGTACTTTGGAAATGACGTTTACAATTAAAGACAACGGCCAATTTGAAACATCGGTGCGGGTCGAAAACAAGCACAATACAGCTATTCCAGTAGGCTTTGGATGGCATCCTTATTTTCGACTTACACCAGAAGTAGCCGATACTGCTTTAGAAATGCCCCACTGCCAAATTGTGGCCATAGACGACCGAATGATTCCTACGGGCGATACACCTGTGTTTGGTCGGTTTGAAAAAATGGAAGCCTTAGGTGATACCTTTTTGGACAATTGCTTTTTGGCCAATAACGATTATGCTCTGCGGATAGAAGGGGCTGGCCGCCAATTAACCATGCGTGCTCAATCTGCAATATTTCCTTATTTTCAAATATTTACGCCGCCACATCGCACCAGTATAGCCTTGGAGCCCATGTCTTGTAACGTAGATGCGTTCAATAATGGGGACGGATTGGTGTCTTTGCAGCCTGGTGCGGTATGGAGCGGTGATTTTTTGATGGAAGTAGGCGTATCAAGCCCTATCTCCTAATCGTACTTTAGGGATATTCCCTTTTATAAATAGACTTCAAACGCCTTCTATTAAATGTCGATGTGCGCAACCCGAGATAATAAATATAGGTTAAGTCTGTGGTTTGTTTATTGTATTGTTATCCAACTCCTGCTACTTTTGTGTCCATGAAAAACATAGAAATAGCTCCGTGGGTGGCGTCCCGAATCGTTCAATTTTTTAATAATGTTCAAAAGCCAGCCGACATCGTCCAAGGCGTATTGGACGACCCCAACGATAATGAAAACGAGGCATTTCGGTTGTCTTTGGCCAAACGAATACTACAAGTAAGAAACGCGATACCAGGTCGTCGGTTTCGAGAATTGGCTCAAATAGACGCAATTCCGGGCGTGGGGCCGGACAAAATGAATGATTTGGCTTTTACTTTCAATACACCCGCTTCAGTGGCGTTTGAAAAAGCCTTATTTGACCAAAGTATTTTACTCAGCAATTGGACGATATTGCGGCAAGAATGGGTGTCTGAAACAGATGAAGAACACCAAAACATGGTCAATCATCCTGAACATTTTCGGCAAATAGTGCGCCAACTGGCGGTAAGAGCAGCAATGGAAACTGCTGGCTACGATGAAGACGAGGCCCAACAAAAAACTGCCGATCTCGAAACGGCTTTCATTGATACCTATACCAACAGCACCGCCGAAGCGGCTTATGCTTTTGCCTTGTGGTTTTATCGCTTTGATGCGGATAACTGGTTTAGTTTTGAGCGAATGGTAGCCCAAACACAAGCCCTTTTTGACTACTACAGCGATCCGTTTTCGAACCACGAGTTGCGTTTGTTCAAGGGGTTCGATAACCGCATTTTTTTTCCATTAGTGGTGAGTCCTGATCTGCCTGTTACCGTAAATGATGCCGAACGTACTATCACGATTTGGGTAGTGGGTTTGGCTGATTAACATTCGTGTAAGTAGGCGTATCAAGCCGATGGCGGTACTCAAAGTTTATTTAATTAGTTATAGTTTACTTTAACTTATAAATGCTTGAAAATCTGCTAATTGTTGTCCTTTTAACACCCTCGGTATTTTGGCTTGTCCGTTCATTTTACCACGTTCGGAAAGCCAGTCCATAAATAAGGAGTTAGGCACAATATCCAACCGCACTTCATTGAGTGCATAAGCGCGTTCGACGGCGTAATCTTCGTTCAAAATACCAAGTTCTTTGTCAATTGCCTGCGCCAAAGCAGTTGGCAAAATTTCAGGATTACTACAACTGATATACCATTGGTGTGCCCAGCGTGCGCCATTGGCCAAACCAGCCACAGTAAATTCTTTGATACCTGCATTGAATGCCTCATCTACGCGTCGTACGGCTTCATTCAAATTGTCAATGGATAAGTGTTCGCCACAAACCGAAAGATACTGTTTGGTGCGGCCACTTAAACGAAATTCGCGGGCAGCCACATCTGTAAAAATCAAAGTGTCGCCTAGCAGATAACGCCATGCGCCTGCGCAGGTGCTAATGAGCATGGCGTAGTTTTGACCTTCCACTACTTCATCCAAGTTCAGGCTGGTTGGATACTCGGAGCGCAGGTTACCATCTTCATCAAATTGTTCATCGTTGAAAGGCACAAATTCGAAATAAATACCACCGTTTGCGATGAGTTTCATGGATCGGTTGTCGGGAGTGCGCTGCCACGCAAATAATCCTTCCGAAGCCATATAACTATCCAAATATCCAATAGGTTTGCCCAATAATTGCTCAAAATTATGCTTATAAGGCTCAAAAAACACGCCACCATGCACATACAAAGAGAAATTGGGCCATATTTCGTGGATATGCTCCAATTTGTGTTTTTCAATAACGCGTTCTAGTATCAATTGTAACCACATCGGATTGCTCACCGCAAAACCAATATCCCACTTTGGGGCTTCTTTAGCGATCAGTTCAATGCGGTCGTTCCAGTCGGGTAAGTCGCTAATAGCCCGTCCTGGTCGATAGAGCCGTTCCATCCACAATGGGCGATTAAGGCCAAGAATACCCGACAAATCGCCAGTATGGTGCTGCCCTTCCCATTTGGGTTGCGTACAAGAACCGACCATCAGCATTTGTTTGGCGTATTGGCGGGCGGGCAAGTGGTAAGAAGATGCGGCTACCAGCATTTTTCTAGCACCGCGCTTCATATAGCCCAACATATCATCGGTAACGGGGATATACTTGGTAGCGGCTTGACTGGTGCCACTTGATAGTGCGTAATAAGGTGTTAGACCGGGCCAACAAATATCTGGTACATCGTGCAGGTAGGCTTGCGACCACCAGCGATCATAAATGGTATTGTAATCCATGGCTGGCACATTGCGCCGATAACTCTCCGCTGGATTAGTGGATTTTAGGATATTGGCAAAATCATAATAACGGCCAAATGCTGTTTTTTTTGCCTTTTTTAAGAGTAGGTCTAATTGATTTAATTGTTTTTGTGCGGAAGTAGGGCGAAAATCTTTGGTCATTTCCTCCCATTTACTGGTGTTAGTTAGTATCTTGCTGACCATACGTAGTGTTTTTTTAATCTGCAAAAGTCGGGCGGTTATTGGTGACTCAAAGGAAACCATGGGTTAAGTTTTGATTAAATAATAGGTATTGTGATCGAAGTCATCAAAAATACCTGCTCTTAACCATCATGTTCTGACACTCAATGTTCAATATTTAAGTACTTGGACATAATGAATTGCGTCCAAGTACTTAATTGCTAAAATCCAATCCCTCTACGTTGATACACGACTAGTTTTTCTTTGTCGAAAGTAAATGAAGCCACGTCGTTGAGTACTATATCGTGGTGGTCGTACTCGCCCGGGCTTACAGCCACACGGAGATTTTGGTTTTTGATGGCTTCTAATACTACTTGACGTACTGTACGTGCATTACCGAAATACTTATCGCGGTATTGGTACAAGAAAGTAAGGTATCGACCGAGGTATTCGCGTGCGTCTTCGGCCACGCGGTATTCTTCCTGTCGGAACATGTACAGCGCAATTTCGAGCAATTCGTCGGGCGAATAATCTTCAAAACGCAACATTTTATCAAATCGGCTTGCTAATCCCGGATTGGCTTTCAAGAAATTATCCATGTTTTCGGGATAACCTGCTACGAAAACAAAGAACTCTCCGCGGTGGTCTTCCATGCGTTTAAGCAAGGTTTGGATGGCTTCGTCGCCAAAATCGCCTTGCGCGCTGCGTCCTGTGGTGGTGAGCGCGTAAGCTTCGTCGATAAAGAGAACACCACCTAGGGCTTCTTCCACTCGTTCGGCGGTTTTGGTAGCCGTTTGGCCCACAAATCCCGCTACCAGACCTTGGCGATCGGTTTCCACCGTGTGGCCACGTTCCAATACACCGAGTGCTTTGTATATTTTGGCTAAAATACGCGCTACGGTGGTTTTCCCTGTACCCGGATTACCAATTAAAACGGTATGTAAATAAAAACGCCCTAGTACATTACGCCCCGATTCGCGGTAAAAACGCACCAAATTGACCAATTCTTTGAGGTCTTTTTTGATATTTTGCATACCGATCAGGCTATCCAATTCATGGATGGCCAGTGCCAGCAGTTTTTCGTCGATCGGAATATGTGGCAATGGTCGGCGTGTTTCGCGTTGCACTTTTTCCACATCAGTTTTGCTCACCACCTTTAAAGATTCGGGTAAAAGTGAGCGAACATTGGCTTGCGCCATCATGCGCAGGCCGAGTTGTATTTTGGCTTTATCCACCAAATCATATACAAAACGGGCATTGCCAAAAGTACGGTCGCGGCGGCGGAATGCTTCAGTAATCAGTTCGTCGAGCAGTACTTTTGCATCATCGTCGAAGGATATTTCTTTTTCGATACAGGCATAAGTAGCGATTTGGCTGAGTTCCTGTGGGAGATAATCCTGAAACTCAAAAGTCATTTTAAAACGGCTGCGCAAACCCGGATTAGAATCTAGGAATGTTTTCATTTCCTTGGGATAACCCGCCACAATAATGGCCAAATCGCCTGCGCCATTGGAGAGTTCACGGACGAGAATTTCCACGGCTTCACGGCCAAAATCCTTATTGTCTTCTGGTGATCGGCTGAGGGCATACGCTTCGTCGATAAAAAGTACACCACCGCGTGCGCTTTCGATGGCCTCTTTCATTTTGGGGGCTGTTTGGCCAATATATTCACCTACTATATCCGAGCGATCTACTTCGTGGACATGCCCTTTGGAGAGTAGTCCCATTTTTTTGTAGAGGCGACCCATCATTTTGGCGACGGTCGTTTTGCCAGTTCCGGGGTTACCCACAAAAACAGAATGGACATTGATGCCATCTTTTTCCACAAAACCGCGTTCTTTTCGCAATTGGAGGAACTGAATATATTGTGCGTGTTCGCGTACTTTAAATTTAATGTCCGAGAGGCCAATCAAAACATCTAGTTTGGACATTACATCCTCAAAATTATCGGAATCTTCGGAGGCATTTTGAGCGGAAAGTGCTTGTATGCCTTTATCGGGTAACCAAACGTTATTTGCACCTTCTTCCCAATCGTTGCCTACTTCAAATTGCATAACACCGAGTACTTGATCCATAAAAATGATCTCGGCGGTATAGCGATCGGTGCGCCACGAACCTTTTACATTACTGCCCCAACCGGCGGTGAGGCGTATCGTTTCATCGCCTTTTTCTACTTTGTGCAGGCGTACAACCTGACCTTTCATTTCGCGGGCGTCGTTGTAGAATTTGATAAATAATTCACAATTCCACTGGCGCGCCGTCAGGCGGTTGTTTAAAATGACTTCTGCATAAACATATCGGGTTTCTTCGCCCGAAAAACGACTTAAATAAAGCCGCTCAAACTCTGGTACATCATCATAAGGGCCTTCGTACATTTTGAGACCCGATAATTGACAGTATGGATTATCTGTTTTAGTGAGTGGGCGCGAAGCATCTTCTACATAGAAAATTTTGGAACCTACTTTTTCATTTTCGATCCATGCTTCCCAACAGTATTGGCCGCGTTTCCAAAAAATGCCTTCCTGCTTATTGCCCCATCCTTCACGGATATAACCTACGGGGTCAAATTTGCTCACTTTGCGGCGAAAAGGCAATACACAGATTTCTTTTCGTTGCTTTTTAACAGAAAAACAACGCAATTCTACGTTCACCTCCCAATCGTCCACATCGTACATTTTATTGTGAAAAGAGAGTTCTGCATAGACATAGGACGTTTCTAAGCGGTCGAATACCTGCCTGTATTTTTTCTTATTATCTGCCAGCCACTCGGTAGATGCGTATATTTTTAAGTCCCTAAATTTCCAGCGATTGGTCTCCTCTGTCGCGTCAATATCATTGGAAAGGTTTATTCCGAATTCCATGGATTTATTTTTTTTGGTATAAAGATGCTTAAAAAGCGAGCCAAAGTAAGTATATTATACGATACGAGCCTACAAAATGGTGAAAAAGTTTTCCACAGTGTCGGGAAATAGACAATAGTGGGTATTGATATCCTAATTATTCCGTGTGAAATTTTTATGAATATTGTATTTTTATTTGGAGGAAGTGTGTTTCTGAAAATTTTATTATGCCATAAATCTAATAGTTGTGCAGATGAGATAATAATTTTTTGTAGGTTTGCTCTTCGTTAAATTCATGCACGCACCTATGTATAAGTTGTTATTCTTGCTTTTGCTCCCTTTATCGGTATTTGCACAGACCGATTTCCTGCTCAATGACCGATCTGCATTTAAGAACCCAAGTGCCAATTGGAGTATCCAGTCTGCCGTTACGGGTAATGCTAATGCCACCAACCTCACCCCTACACCGGGGAAAGGCGTATTGTTTTGCCAAATAAAAGGCGCAAAATACCAGCCAACCGACGATCTTTATTTCAACTTTGAGCACGGAAATATAAAAATATCGCTCGATTTTATGATGCCCAAAGGTTCTAATTCTGGTATTTACCTCCAAGGTCGCTACGAAGTACAAATCTGCGATTCTTGGCTCAAAAAAGACCCAACAGATAGCGATTGTGGTGCTATTTACCAACGTTGGGACGAGGCGCGTGGCACAGGGAAAGAAGGTTACGAAGGCCATCCGCCGCACCAAAATGCCTGCCGTGCACCTGGACTGTGGAACCACTTGGAGATCGATTTTAGAGCACCTACTTTTGATGCTTCAGGAAAAAAAACGACCAATGCCCGTTTTAATAAAGTGGTAATGAATGGTATTACGCTGCACGAAAACCTAGAACTATTGGGTGTTACACGCGGTGCTATAGCCAATACAGAGGCGGCAACAGGGCCGCTGCGTATCCAAGGCGATCACGGCGAAGTAGCGTTCAAAAACCTGCAAATCGAGACCAATGCGCGGCCTTTGGTTACATTTAGCCCTGTATCTTATCAATATTATACAGGCAAAGGTTACCCTGCTGTGGATACGGCTACCAAATTGGTACGCAGTGGTACGCTTCCCCAAGCAACGATGAAAGCAGCAGATGTCAAAAACAATTTTCTGCTGCTGTTTAATGGCGAAATGTACGTGCCAGAAACAGATATTTATACTTTTAAAGCCTATTTTGGTGGCCATATCTCCATGTTTGTTGTAGATGGCGATACTTTGGTAAATGGTTGGTATTGGGTGGATAACCCGCAGACACGGCAAAAAAAACTAACCACAGGCATACACAAATACACCATTCATTACGGTAAAGATTTTTCTTGGGGTTATAAATCACTGGGCATCTCGATCCAGCGACAGGGTGGCCTCAAGCAAAGTATCACCGAACGCACCTCCTTGCCCGATCCTCCGCCAGTCCCGTTTGTAGAACTGGAGCCAGATGATAAAACCGTGGTGCAACGCTCGTTTATGATGATGGGTAATAAAAAACTTACCCATGTGGCCAATATTGGAATGACTTGCGGATTGAATTTTGCTTATAACCTCCAACAGGGTAGTTTGGTGAAAATTTGGCGTGGAAAATTCCTCAATACCACCAATATGTGGCACGACCGCGGCGAACCACAAACCGCCGATGCTTTGGGCGTATCCGTACCCATGAACAATAAATTCCCGTTAGCCTTGCTCGCCGATAAATATGCCGATTTCCCGGATTCACTCACGACACAAGACCTAAAGTACAAGGGCTATCGCTTAGAAAAACGTCTAATTGACGATGAAACGCAGCAATATCCCAATTTTATGTACGAATACCAAGGCCTGCGTATCAACGATGTGACGACTCCAACGGCCACATCGGAAGGGATGACACGCCAATTGAACTGGGAAGGAAACCTACAGCCTGGAAAGCAACTTTTTGCTTTAATCGCCGAGGCAACTACCATACAGGATATGGGCGATAATCGGTTTTTGATTGACGGACAATACTATGTGCTTACTTACCCCACTAGCAGTAATAAGCCATTTATCCGAGAAAACAAAGGCATCAAACAATTGGTAATGGCCGTTACTGGGAAAGAAATTGCTTACCAATTCATTTTTTGAATCATAAAAAAATACATCTCAACGCATGTTACGCCAGTCTTATATACTCATTTTGGCAGTAGTACTTAGCGCTACTGTGGTTCATTCTCAAGTACCCACCCAAAAATTACTAGAAGAAGACTATTACGAAATAAAAACCATCGCCATTCCTACCGATGTACGGTTGGAAGTAGGTGGCGTTGCGCCCATGCCCGACGGTCGCGTGGGCGTATGCACGCGCAGGGGCGAGGTTTGGATCATCGAAAACCCTAACCAAGTGGATGGTACCCCAGCGCATTTTACGCTTTTTGCCAGTGGCTTGCATGAAGCACTTGGCCTGGCTTACCGCGATGGCGCTTTTTATTGCTGCCAAAGGGGCGAATTGACCAAATTGACCGATACTGATGGCGATGACCAGGCAGATCTCTATGAAGCGGTGGCTACTTGGGGTTTATCGGGTAATTACCACGAGTATTCTTATGGGCCTGTTTTTGATAAAAACGGCGATATCTACCTCACCTTCAATGTATCATGGGTGGGTTATGGCGAAGGAAAATTCGCAAAATGGCGCGGTTGGTTGGTAAAGGTCACCAAAGATGGCAACCTCGAACCTATTGCTGCGGGTTTGCGCTCACCGGCTGGCTTTAATATCAACGCTGCCGGCGATATTTTTTTTGGCGAAAACCAAGGCGATTGGGTAGGTTCGGGGCGTGTGACCCACCTCGAGAAAGGTGATTTTGCAGGAAATGCAGGAAGCCTTCATTGGACAAAAGAACCCGAATCGCCGCTGCGTTTATTAAGCAAAGCCGATGTGCCAGACACAGGTGAGCCGATGTACGAGGCTGCTAAAAAATTGAAAGAACTCAAACTACCTGCCGTTTGGTTTCCACATGCTTTAATGGGCATTTCGACCGCAGACGTGATAGAAGATGATACAGACGGTAAATTTGGTCCCTTCAAAGGTCAATATTTTGTATTAGACCAAGGACAATCCAAGGTAATGCGCATGACTTTAGAAAAAGTAAACGGCAAATACCAAGGTGCTTGTTATCCGTTCCGCGAGGGCTTTCAGTCGGGCGCATTGCGGGGACGATGGGGCTTGGATGGTTCGTTGTTGGTGGGCATGACTTCGCGGGGTTGGGGCTCTACTGGTACAGATCAGTATGGCCTGCAACGTTTGGTATGGAACGGGGAAATGCCCTTTGAAATGAAAAACGTACGCGCTATGCCAGATGGTTTTGAAATTGAATTTACGCAACCCATTTCCCGCAAAACTGCGGAAGATTTTGCCAGTTACGAACTAAAAAGTTTTACCTACAAATACCAACATGAATATGGCAGTCCTATTATTAATTCGGAAGAAACGCCACTACGGGCGGCCATTGTGTCCGAAAATCGGATGAAAGTACGTTTGGTATTGGGTAATTTGCGCAAAGGTTATATCCACCAAGTACAAGCCAGCGGCATCACCAACGATGCTGGCCAACCACTCCTCCACGACATCAGTTATTATACCTTGAATGATATTCCCGCCGGTGAAATGGTCAATGTGCCACCACCGGCCATTAAAACTGCACCTTTGCCCGTAAAAGCGAGTAAAAAGTCGAAGAAAAAAGCAAAAGAGGGGAGCGAAACCAGTACAAAACCCGATGTAAATCCAAAACAAGTGGCTGTTTTGTTAAAAAAACACGCTTGTGTAGGTTGTCATGCTGAATCGACCCGTGTGGTGGGGCCACCGTATATTGATATTGCCAAACGCAACTATTCTGATGAGAAAATATTGGATTTGGTGTATCATCCACAGCCCGCCAATTGGCCCGAATACGCTACCGAAATGGCACCAATGTCGCATATTCCGAAAGAAGAGGTATTAAAAATAGCGGCTTGGATCAATGCTTTAGATGATAAACCAAAGACAGATTTGAATAAAATTGACAATAGAGATTAACAGCGTTAATCTACAATAAGGTGCAGCGCACCGTAATATTTGTAGCATTGATATGTTTTTTGCGTTTTTGAAGGTGCAGCGCACCGTAATATTAAATTTGATGTCACGGTGCGCTGCATTTGTATTTTTGGGTTAAAGTATTGGTGGTTCCGCAAGTAGATTCCACCACCTTATTGAAAGAAACCCAACATTTCCAAAATTTTTTTCTAAAAATACCTACTTTATCACTGGAATTATTTATACCTTTGCACCCGCTTTTCAAAAAAGCATTCATAATTATTCATAATTCATTGATAATGAGACATTACGAAGTCACCTTCATCGTAGATCCAGTCCTGTCGGGCGATGAAGTTACATCGACAGCGCAAACCATCCAAGAAGATTTGAAGCGTTACGGCACTTCAATTATTGCTGTGGATACTATGGGCCTGCGTCAATTGGCCTATCCGATCAACAAACGTTCATCGGGTGTTTATTACTGCGTAGAATTTGCTTGCGAAGTTGCTGATTTTATCGGCAAATTTGAGTTGAGCCTAAAGCGCAACGAGAAATTACTCCGTTTCTTAACGGTGAAACTCGACAAGTATGGTGTGAAGTACAACGAAGACAAGCGCAACGGCCTTATTGGCACTCGCAAGAAAGTTGCCCCTGCGCCTGTTAAAAAAGCGGATGACCTCGATGAGGTTGTTTTGCTTGCACCAGAAGTGGTTGATTTAGATGCACCAGAACTTATCTAATCAATCCTGTATCCACCCATTCTTATTTTTCACCACACTAAAGCAAACGTTATAAAATGGCTGCTTCAAGAGAAGATGTAAAATTCCTCAGCAATCCTCGCATTGGATTGCGCCGCAAAAAATACTGCCGCTTCCGCAAGTTCGGCATCAAGTACATTGACTACAAAGATGAAGATTTTCTTCTTCAGTTCATCAATGAGCAAGGTAAATTGTTACCACGCCGTATTACAGGCAATAGCCTCAAGTACCAACGTCGTATCTCTACTGCTGTAAAGCGCGCTCGTCACCTCGCAATTCTGCCATTCTTGGCCGATTTGATGAAGTAATTTTGAATTCTTAATTTTTCACACACACAAACGTTACTCAACAGCATGAATATCATTCTGCTCGAACATATCGACAAGGTGGGCGCGAAACACGAAGTAGTTACTGTAAAAGACGGCTTCGGACGCAACTACCTTATCCCGCAAGGGCTGGCTATTGTGGCCAATAAGGCTAATATGGCCAAATTAGATGGCATGAAAAAACAGGCCGACAAAAAAGAATCCGCGAAGATCTCTATTTATCAAGCATTCGTGGATAAACTTAAAGGCCAAACCATCAAAATCACTGCAAAAGCAGGTGAAAGCGGCCGTCTTTTCGGCTCTATCGGCGCTGGCGATATCACTAAGGCACTTGCTGCTATTGGTGTAGAGGCCGAAAAACGCCATATCACTATGCCGGAAGAAGTAAAAGAACTCGGTTCTTATACTGCTATCCTTAAGTACCACCCAGAAGTAGTGGCAGATGTCGCTTTCGAAGTGGTTGCAGAAGCATAAATTGAATTACTTCGATTGATTTAACTCATTCGATAATAATAGGTGAGCCGTTCCAGCACTGTTGGAACGGCTTATTTTGTTTGTCGGGAATGCCTTTGCTGGCAAAACCTGTGTATCCTTCGTTTAAGTAACAAAAAAACTCAAATAAGTCTAATACTTGGGACATTACTAATTGTGTTTAATTTACAAAATAAATCACAAACTTGCTGTACTTTTGTCCCACAATTTTATGGAAATACTTATAATACTCGTCCTAATTGTTCTTCACGGATTTCTCGTGTTGGGCGAAATGGCACTGATTACCGCTAAACGCTCAAGGCTGGAAGCGGAGAAACTGAAAGGAAATATCAATGCAAAAATAGCCATCGACCTGATCGATGATATGGACAATTATTTGTCGGCCATGCAGATCGGTATTACCCTAATCAGTATCATTGAAGGTGCTTATGGTGGTGTTGCTATTGGTCACCAACTATCTCCTTTTGTAGCGAAAATACCATCGTTGGCCCCTTATGCGGAGTCCGTTTCTATCTCTATTGTTGTCTCCATTATCACGTATCTATCTTTGGTCGTAGGCGAATTAGCACCTAAATACATTGGCATCCAATACGCCGAACCATTGGCTTTGGCTACTTCGCCCATTATGTTGTTTATCACCAAAATCACCGGGCCTATTTCTGTGTTTTTGAGTTGGAGCACCAAAATGTTTATGCGGCTATTACTCATTAAACCCAATGACCAGCAGAGTATTTCGGAGGAGGAGATCAAACACATGGTGCAAATGGCCAATGAACAAGGCGTGTTGGAACAAAAAGAAAGCGAATTTATCAATAATATTCTTCGTTTTGCCGATCGCGATGCCTATACTATTATGACGCACCGCAATGAAGTGGAATGGCTCGATATTAATTCCTCCCGCGAAGAAAACGACCGGATTATCTACGAAAGCGGTTTTACTAAGTTCTTGCTTTGCGACGATAATATTGAAAATATATTAGGGGTCATCAAATTGCGCGACTATATCGATCACCGCAATAACCCCGAATTTGACCTGAAAAGTATCGTTGCTGAACCGCTTTTTGTGCCAGAGAGCATGAATGGACTCAAAATTCTCGAACGCTTCCGAAAAGATCGCAATTATTTTGCTGTGGTAGTGGACGAATACGGTTCTACTCAAGGCATTATTACCCTCCACGATTTGACTGAAAATATTTTCGGGGCACTTCCTGACGAAAATGACACAGAAGAACCGCATATTGTGGTACGCGAAAATGGTAGTTTGTTGGTAGATGGCGGTACTCCAATTGATGAAATGCGCGAAAAAATAAATCTCAAAGAATTTGATATGGAAGATGCCGATTATGCCACCATTGCTGGGTATATTCTTTACAAATTGAGCGAAATACCCGAAGTAGGTGATCATTTTACTACCGAAGGCTATCGTTTTGAAATTGTAGATATGGACAAAAGTAAAATTGATAAAGTACTTATTGAGCTCATAAGCACCAAGGATGATCATATTTAATACCGTTTACGACCTTCAATATTGGTTGGCTACTGAGCGTAAAGCAGGCCATACCATCGGATTTGTGCCTACTATGGGTGCTTTACACGAAGGACATCTCACGCTGGTACAACGCGCACACGAAACTTGTAGCCGTACAGTAGCCAGTATTTTTGTGAACCCGACACAGTTCAACGATCCAAAGGATTTGGAGAAATATCCGCGAATGCCCGAAGCAGATGGGCAATTGCTGAAAAGTGTAGGTTGCCATGCACTGTTTATTCCATCGGTTGCGGAGGTATATCCTGCTGGCAAAGACCTTACTTTGCGGCTCAATTTTGGGGCATTGGACAAAGTAATGGAAGGGCATTTCCGTCCGGGGCATTTTGATGGTATGGCCACAGTGGTCAAGCGATTGCTCGATATTGTACAGCCACACCAATTGTTTATGGGGCAAAAGGACTATCAGCAACTCAGCGTTGTACGTGAAATGTTGCGACTGCTAGGTTCTATGGTGGAACTGGTCATGTGCGCCACCATTCGAGAGGACGATGGACTAGCCAAATCCAGTAGAAATATGCGCCTCACGCCCGAAATGCGTGCTACCGCACCTATTATTTATAAAACATTACTCGAAGCAAGAGAACGGGTAAAGGAATCGCCTAATCCGCAAGTTCAGGCTTGGGCCATGCGAAAATTGGCCGATGCGGGCTTGCGCCCCGAATATTTTGATATTGTAGATGGTATTACCTTGAGACCCATAAGGAATAAAGACAAATCTGAAATGATTGTGGCCTGTGTAGCCGCTTGGGCTGGGGATGTCCGCCTGATCGATAACCTCGTTTTTAAGTAACCTGATGCATTATTTTTGCTAAAAATAAAATATCTTTGCAGCCTTTCATCACTTCTATTAATGTATAAATATTAAAATGTATAAAGTACTCGTTGCTCTGCTCCTAACAGGCATTATATGTTCTGTTGCTAACGCTCAAATTACCGATCCCAAAGCCACCGAAGTTTGGTCGCCCAAAGCAAAAGTTGTAACACCTGGCTCGGGTACCAAAGCCCCTTCCGATGCCATTGTATTATTCAATGGAACCAACCTTTCAGAATTTGTGTCTTTGGCCGATAGTTCCGCTGCTGTTTGGACGATCAATCGCGATAGTAGCATGACTGTTGCCGCTGGGAAAGGGAATATCCGTACCCGCCGCAGTTTTGGCGATTGCCAATTACATGTGGAGTTTCGTGCGCCTGTTGTTGTAAAAGGAGAGGGACAAGGTCGCGGTAATAGCGGTATTTTCTTGCAACAACGCTATGAAGTACAGGTGTTGGATTGCTACCAAAATACCACCTATTCTAATGGCCAAACGGCTTCTATCTATAAACAATCTATTCCGTTGGCGAATGCTTGTAAAAAACCAGGCGAATGGCAAACGTACGATATTATTTATACGGCGCCGCGCTTTAATAAAGATAGCGTTTTGGTGGCGACTGGACATGTTACAGTGCTGCATAATGGCGTATTGGTGCAAAATCATACCGAAATAAAGGGTACTACTGAGTATATTGGTTTGCCTAAAAATATCGCGCACGGCAAAGCACCAATTGAGTTACAAGACCACGGTGATCTGGTGAGTTATCGGAATATTTGGATTCGGGAACTGTAGATGGGATGGGGGGCACGAACACGCACGAACACGAACACGCACGAATACGAACACGCACGAACACGAACACGAACACGAACGAATACGAACACGCACGAACACGAACACGAACACGAACACGCACGAACACGCAGGGCGTTGCCCTGCGCTGGATGTGTCGCCCCTTTGGGGCTTGGGTACA
>JAAFHO010000898.1 GCA_013297575.1 Chitinophagales bacterium | reverse complement strand
AAAATTATGCCCAATCTCGTGTGAACCCAAACAACGCAATAACTCTGCATTGCTCGAAAAATCCTGTAAAAGGTGGTATTTAAAACTAGTACAAACTGTACTTAAATACGCAAGGCCAATCGTTAGGCCATCAAGATCAATATTCGTCCACATCTCTGCTAAATCATAAGGTACTCCAAAGCCACCAGCATTGCCCCAGTTTCTAAAGTTTCCCAAATAAGTATCAGGATTAGATGATGCCCCCCACGGATTGGAAGCAGAAACAATTTGAATAACAATATTAAACTGAATATCGTGGTTGAAATTGCCTGTATAATCACCTTCTACATCATTGATTACCCCTATATTATGCGCTTGGACAGCACTAGCACTACCATATTTGCTCAACATAGATGCATCCGACGCAATCGCTAAATCTACTTGGTAGCAAGCAGAGCTATTGTCTGCCTGCATTTTTTCTTTTACTTTTTGATCTACTTCTTCTTCTAAATGGCTATGGTCGGTGCCACACCCCATGTCGAGACCATCCGTGATAACAGCATGACTAGGATAAACGATATAGAGATCTTTTGCAAAAGATGGGTCAATGTACCATAAAGGTTGTATATTTAATTTTTCACCGTTTTCAGTAATGAAGCCATAAATTAAATCCGAGTCCAAGGTGAGTCGGACCTTTTCATTGCTGGCAATATTGTATCCTTTGTACGGGCGAACCGTAAATGGCAAATCGTATGCCGCAGATTCGGTTTGATAAGATAGCCGATAATTCGGATCTAAAATATCGTTATATTGGAGTTGTAGCCCCAAATGATGTTGCCCAAGGTGTAAAAATAATGCCTCGTTTTCTTCACCTTCATTTCTTGCAAAAGTACTAATCGCACTAGCATCTAACCGGAATACTTCCCATTCTGTAAATCTTTGGCTAATTTTTGGGTGCTGTACTTCTACTACAGTACCGATAAAATTTTGTGAAAATAAAGGGAGGCTACATAAACAAAACGCCATTGCAAAAAGCAACTGGCAAGTACGGAAACGACAAACAAACATGTGAATTTAAGTTAAAGCAGTAATAAGAATAAAAATTAGGGATTAAATTAAACAAAATAAGTAGTTACGGACAGCTGATTATTCATCAAGTAATTGAGCAGCTAAGGTAATTAATTTGTCATCTTTGCAAGTTGTTAAATTGATTTATACCTTTGCGTGCGTTTAATATTCATTCATTTGTTAAAAAATAGCATAAAAAATGACAAAATACACTTTTCGTACATCATTGATCGGGCTTTTGATCGCAGTATTTGCTACTGTTAGCTTTGCCCAAAGCACCACATTTCTCGATTTTGAGGACAAAAAAAAGAAAAAGAAAAAGAAAAAAGAAGAAACTGAATTAAAACAAAAACTCTGGTACGGAGCAGGAATCGGGCTAGGTTTTAGTGCTTTTAATGGACAAAGTGCTTTTGGATTAAGTGTAGCACCGATGGTGGGCTACAAAATTATTCCACGTATTTCTGTTGGCCCTCGCGTATCCCTTGCTTACACATCACAGAAAGTTTATGGATACAAAGCATTTCAATTGTTAGATACCGAAATTGGTGCTTTCTTGCGTGTCCACGCTTTTAGAGGTTTTTTCCTTCAAGGGGAAATTGCACAAGGTTGGGATCAAGAAATTTACCAAAATACAAGTACTGGTGAGATTTTCAAAGATTCAAAACCCATAATTAATCCTTATGTAGGCATTGGTTATAATTATTCTGGTGGACAGGGCGGCCTAGGCCAAGAAATATCGTTGATGTATAATTTCCGGATTGCCAATGACATCAATACCAATCAAACGCCGCTACAGTTCCGACTGGCCTTTACATATGGTTTTTAAAACCTATGCTATAAGTAGTAAATGAAGTGGATAACCAATGTTTTTATGTTTTGCTGAAAACATTGGTTATCCTTTTTTTCTAAACATATCATTCCTAAAGCACCCGCCGTTCATAAATTTCACTCATAGTTTCCACTAAACCAGAGCGTTCTGGAAAATCTTTGGATAACTTTGATATAATTTGTTTAACAGCTAATTGCCGTTTTTGCCGTAGTAAAATAGCCAACCGATCACGTACAAACTCGGAACCGGGTCTTCCAAAATGTGCAGACAAATGTGCCCCCAAGGGATTTACCATTAGACGTACCAAATCCGTATCGGTAAGGTAATTGGCATATTCAATACACAGGTCAAGATCAGATTGCTGCTCCAACCACAGTGCAAGTACTTCTTGTTCCCCCTGATAAGCCAATAATTGGGCTATTCGTGTAGGAGAGCCATTTTTTTGCGTAAAATCAAGTAAATTTTGATAACCTTTTGGCCAGTTTTTTCCATTGA
>JAAFHO010000897.1 GCA_013297575.1 Chitinophagales bacterium | reverse complement strand
GGCGATATCGAAAAAGCGCGCGAGACCATCAGTAAAGCAGACCGAAGAGGAGCCGATACAAAATCAGTGAAATTTAGGCCAGCGGCTATTAAGCCATTGGAATTGAATAAAGGTGGTGGTAATTAGTAATACCCCGGGTTTTGCTCAATTTTTCCACCACTTGCAATAATTTCTCGCGTAGGTATAGGTAAAATTTGTTTGTAGGAGGCTTTCCCAGTTACTACTTCAAACTGTCCCCAACGCGCCAAATCGTTCAAATATAATCCTTCAAAATTGAATTCTGCACGGCGTTCTGCAAGAATAGCATCGTCGAATAAATTGGCATCGGTGATGGTAGCAGCAGGCAATCCACGTTTTACCCGTAATAAATTCAAATCTTCCAAACCAGCGGCTAGCCCATTTACTTCTGCACGAATCAGGTACATTTCTGCCAAGCGCACAATATACGCTGGACTGTCCTTCCTATCCTCTCCTCTGTACTTCTGAGTACGGCCATCAGGTTGGATGGTGGCATCATTATTATCGGGGCTAAAGTTGAGTAGAGTAGCTCGAATATCATCGGGGCGGGTTTGAAAAAAGGCATCCAAATCTGTTGCTGCTAAATAAAAAATTTCGGTGCGTAAAGCCTCATCGCGGGAATAAGTAAGTCCGTTGAAAGCACTGCGATTTTGGTTGTCAAATGAAAGTTCAAAGATCGACTCCGAACTACGGCGATCAAAGAAAAGGCTACTGTAATTTTCTTTGTCTAATAATGTATATATTTGACTATCAATTACTTTGGTTGCTGATTCGGCAGCCGCTCCATTATCTTTTTTATACAAATAAGCACGTGCCAACAACGCATTAATGGCGTGAATATTCATATATTGGACCGATGCATCATTGCTATCTACCAAAGTGGCTGCTGCTTTGAGTTCATCAATAATAAAGGTGTAGCTATCGGCTACTGTTGCTCTAACGGGTTGATCCTGAATGGTCTGTACTCGTGAAATAATAGGAATGCCAAATTTAGAATTTGTATCCCAATGTTCGCCAAAAGTGCGCAATAAATCAAAATGAGCCAATGCGCGCAAAGCACGTGTCTGGCCTTCAATAGATTTGGCCCGATCTTGATCCAAATCGGTAATATCGGTCAGTGCTTCCAATAAGAAATTACAATTGGCGATGGTGCGGTAGATCGCAATCCAAGTTTCTTCTACAATCAGGTTACTTGGTGTTACCTCTTTATCGCCCAATTGTGTCAGGGAAATTACTTGAAATCCGCCTGTACTTGCATTATTGCACAAGGGTTCTGTTAATAAAGGGAAAGAGCCTCCATAATAGGCATCGCGTTGCATAGAGGAATAAAGTCCCAATAAGGCCGCTTCCGCGCTGGCTCCATCTTTAATGGCTGTAGAAGCATCCAAGTCGTTGGGTGAGTTTTTTTCTAAAAGATTGCATGCAGAAAAGAAAATAGCGTATATTAGAATAATAGTCAGTTTTTTATACATTTTACAGTTTTTATGTTTTGCTAAATGTTATACAAAGCAACAATTATGATAAACAATTTGGTGGAATAAATTATCATAAAGAGTCCTTCTCGTTGGGCAAATGTATCACTTTTCTAAAATAAAAAAGTATAAACTTTTGAGGTATTATCGACGTAACCTTGACCCTGTGGTTGGTATATCGCTAGGTTGATGGCATTAGGCTTTGACCTAAATCGATTTTTCTATCAAAAAATATGAGCCACCCCAATAGACTGGGATGACTCATGTTATTATTTATTAAAATTAATATTTAAAATTGTGCCTAAAGTTACCGCTGCACAACCAATTTGCCCGTCACAACGCCTCTTTGTGTGCGCCATTCTACAAAGTACAGCCCATTGGGCAATCCATCAATATTGATCGTAGCGTTACCATCCAAAGCAGGAATTTGCTGTTCGCGCATCAGTCGGCCTTGCAGGTCGAGGATACTTGCTTTGCTTGGATAGTTGGATTGGCCTTTGAGGTGCAGTATACCCGTAGAGGGATTGGGAAATAATTCCATTGTAGGTTTTTTGCTTTCGGCCTCGTCAATGGAAGAAAGGCATGCCCCTTCGTTGGTAACTATAAACTGGTGCATCATGCCGCCGCCAAGAGAATCTTCGTGGGTGAGGATATGGCAGTGGTACATATAGGTTAACTCGGGCATGATGGGACTTGGGTAGTCATCAAATTGACCGAGAAAGCGCAATTTCCAACCCGGCAATACCAATACATCGTCTTTGGGGCCGTTAAATCCGTGCGATTTTAAGTCAATATAGGTATTATTATTATCCAAAATATCCAATATCCTGAATTGTATTTTGTGGATATGGAAAGGATGTGCAATTGGAGATACATTGTGAA
>JAAFHO010000896.1 GCA_013297575.1 Chitinophagales bacterium | reverse complement strand
CGATGCTGCCAAAGAAGCCACTTTACTATTGAGCGATTGTGACCAACGACCACTGTTGGCCTTGACAGAGCAACACGACCATAAGGCCAATCCACGTAGCGAAGAAACACCCCAAACAGCGTCCACAAAGGGCAGTTTTACGGTTTTCCCTAATCCATCCAATAGTGATTTTTATCTTGATTTTGGGCAAGTGGTTACAGGTACTGTTGGTGTATATAATATAGCCGGTCAACGAGTAAAAACATGGACGATCAATGGCCAATCTCGTTTCTTGGTTCAAGATCAACTACACACAGGTATGTATTTCTTTCAGTTTACCGATCAACTTGGTTTGAACAGAAAAACCATCCGTTTTGTAAAAAATTAATACTTTTAACGCCTATTTTGCCCGATGCCTGTAAAGGCATCGGGCTTTTTTGTAAAATGAAAAATATAGCACTATTATTACTCTTTATGCTGTGGTTACCAGCAGTATCCGCCGCTCAAAAAAATGACTATATTTGGCTGCCAGGAAAAGGGAAGGTAAAGGAAGTCGCGTTTGGTGATACCACTTACCCGTGGGGTGGCATTAGAATGGATTTCAACACCTTCCCCCCGACAACAAAGCGACATAGTTTTGCACTAATTATGTACGTTCAATCCATGATTTCTGATAAGAATGGGAATTTAGAAGCCTATACCAATGGCTGCCATATCATCAATAAAAATGACGAAATTATGGACAACGGTAGCACGATCAATCCGGGACCTTTCCACTCTGGGCAGTCGTGCAATATTTACTACCCTGCCTATCAGGGTACCATTTTTCTTACTGATCCCGGTAGTGATAGTTTGTATTATTTGTTCCATTTGGGTATGGAATTTTCGGACACCTTCCCCTATTTTGCAGGACAAAAATTTTATTATTCCAAAATCAATGCGGCAGCCAACGCGGGGTTGGGCAAGGTAACAGACAAGAATCATTTACTCTACCCCAATGGAGGTATGGCACCTTATGTATCAGCGGTAAAGCATGCCAATGGGCGAGATTGGTGGGTCGTTACGACAAAACAGTTCACCGATCGGTATTATACTTTTTTGCTCGACCCATCGGGGCCTAAGTATATGCACCAGCAGGTGATTGGCGATTCCCTGTCGAGGGGTAGCCAATGTTGTGGCCAAACCGGTTTTTCGCCCAACGGAGAGAAGCATTTTAATGCTAGTAATGAGACAGGTATTCAATTATTGGATTTTGACCGCTGTACGGGTCTTTTTTCTAATCCGGTATTTATTGACTCCAGTGCTGTCGGCAAATTTGGGCCAGCAGGGGTATCTATTTCGCAAAATAGTCAATTTATGTATGTATCTACCTCTAAATTTGTATATCAATTTGATTTAACAGCACCGGATATTGAAGGCTCAAAGGTATTATTGGATAGTGTTGACTATGTGGCGGCACCGGAAGTAGGTACTTTTTTGGATGCTATGCTTGCACCTGATGGAAAAATATACATGGTAAGCCTCAATTATATCCAGGATATGCCGATAGTGCAGTTTCCCGAACGGAAGGGCAAGGCTTGTAAATTGGAGCAGCATGGTTTTAAACTACCTGCTTTGTACGGCAATGATTTTATCTTTAATTTCCCAAGGTTCAGGATGGGGCCGGTGGACGGCTCTGCTTGCGATACTTTGGGACTTGACAATATGCCATTGGCCAAGTTTCGTTGGGATTTTGAGGATACCTTGTCTCCTTTGCAAGTCACATTTACGGAGGTCTGCGATTATGAGCCTACCAATTGGGTTTGGTCTTTTGGTGATGGTAGCGGTAGCACCGAGCGGTATCCTATCCATACATATAGTACACCGGGTATTTATGAAGTTTGCCTGATTACCAGCAATGTCAATGGCTCGGATACCTTATGTAGAACACTTTATTTAGGTGTTTCCAGTACACAAAACCCAACCTTACAAGCTGGTATCCAAGTGATGCCCAACCCTTTTCAAACAAATTTAGGGGTGGCGATCAGCATACAATTGATGCGCCCCAGATTATCTTTGTATAATATTTGGGGGCAAATGGTTTTAAATGTACCTTTGGAATTGGGATTTAACGACATCAATACAGCGGATCTAGCCCAAGGTATGTATCTTTGGCGGATAGATGCTACGGTGCCGGGAGGAGTACAAGAGGAATATATATCTAGTGGAAAATTAATTAAGATGTAATAACAAAAAAAAGCGTAAGCACCATTACAGTGTTTACGCTTTTTAATTTGTGACCACGAATGGATTCGAACCATCACATCCTTTCGGACACTACCACCTCAAAGTAGCACGTCTACCAATTTCGCCACGTGGCCAGCATTGCTTTAGTTAAAAAGCGGGCGCAAAGTTAGCA
>JAAFHO010000895.1 GCA_013297575.1 Chitinophagales bacterium | reverse complement strand
AAGCACAATCACCCGATTGGGCAGATAAAATACCCGATGCATGGATCAAATACAGGGCACTTCAACCCATAAATGAACAAGTTGCCCTATATCAAAAAGGGGAAAATTGGGGTGTAGTGCAAAGCGATGGGCGCGAACTTACGCCAGCCATCTATCCCAATCTTTTTGTGTCCAAGGGCTTTCCCGATGCCATCGCCATCGGTAACCGAGACGATAATTATAAAATAAAGGGTCTCTTGTCGCTTACGAGCCAAGTGATCATACCACCCGTGTACACTAGCCTTCATCGCTTAGCCAATGGCACCATCCGAGCTTGCGGGGACGATTATCATTGTCAGGACTTTTCGCCCACGGGTGACATGCTGGAAAATCCTTTGTTGAAACAGTATAAATCGAACGGAAAGGAACAAGATGGATTTATTTGTGCATCGGAGGATGGCGTTCGTTTTGGCCTGCTCGACGCAAAAGGAAAATGGGCCATAGCCCCAGAGCATCCGCTTTTGTTGCCCCACCTCAATGGTTGGTGGACCTACCCCTACACTTGGGATCATGGTCGATTGTTGTATCCGAATCTTACAACGAAAGAGGCGTTGTTTTTAGGGGAGGCTTATCCTTTGTCTGATGGGAATTACTGGAAAATGGCAGAAGGGATATGGAAGCAATACGATAAAAGTGGCCGTTTTATGGCTTCAGTAACGGGTTTTGAACCGATAAGATACGCTTATGTTGAGCCTTATATCACTATTCAAAATATGGGAAAAAAGGGTTTATGTGACTTGAGTGGCAAGGTAGTTTTAGAACCCTCGTACAGATCAGTAGCTTATCAGACTTGGTCGAACGTATATATTGTGACCGATGACCTAGGACGCCAAGGCTTATGGGACGATGGTAGTTTTAAACTTCCGGTGGACTATGATGAAATCACCTACTGCGCACCCCAGTTTTTTGCGATAAAAGGCGGACAAACAAGCATTTTTTCTTTAAAATTTGAACTTATAGCAACTATTGCTCAGCGCATTTACGCGGGGCATGATAAATCAATTCAGCGGGACGAATCTGTTATCCCAATGGGAAACATGATAAAAAGCCGTAAATCACTACCTGAAAGCCGAAAATTATGGCATTCCCAAAACGGCTTAATTCCCATTCCCGACAAGGCTGTCTCTACAATAAGCTATGGTACTCAGCATTATATCATGGAAAATGGAACACAGGCACTCTGCGATGATAAAGGAGCAATCATATTGGAAAACTGCGATGAAATAACCACTTACCGAACATTCAAAGGGCCTTCACAAGTTCTTTTGTTCCGAAAAAATAACCTTTGGGGCTGGACCAATCGACACGGCAAAGTACTCCTCGACGCGCAATTTGAACAATTAATTCCGCTCCAATACGGTTATTTTTTGGCGCAAAAAGATCTTCTTTGGGGCATTTTAGATCCAAAAGGGATCTGGACGGTAAAGCCCACCTACGAATCATATCTGCTAAAACCATTGTTAGGCTTGTATAAAAATAATAAATGGCGCATTTTTGATGTAGAGAGCGGCCAATTGTCCAACCTTGATTTGGAACATTACGAAGAAAAAAATGGTGTGCTGCAAGCCACCATAGATGGGATACCCGTGGCTTTGAGCAAGAATGGTCAACGGCATCCAGAAAATGATTTACGTCCTATCGAACGCCTTTTCAATAGGGAACAACAAATCATAAAAGAAGAGAACGGACGGAAAGCCTTATGTACAGCGCAAGGGAAAGTACTTAGTCCTTTTGCGTATAAAGAAATAAACTGTTTTTCTGGTATTCTGCCGGCGATGCATATTTGGGCCGACCTTATAGAAGGCGGAAATGTCCTCTTAGATACTAGCGGAAAAGAATTAATTCGTATGGATAGCATCATTCCGTGTCCTCAAGAGTTTTATTTTGTAAAAAGCAATGGGAAATGGGAGGCATTGGACTGTAATTTGCAACCTATGGGGACATTCAATGCCATTTCACGCATTATATATCATCCATCTTCAGCGCGATTCTTGGTCGAAATTGCAGAAAATTCTTGGGTAGTGAAGGATTTGAATAACCGTACATTACATACGTTTTCAGGTAAAATTCGTAATTGGAACGGCAATACTCCACTTGAAATAGAACAGGAAGGGAAAATACGCTACCAGTCTTTGTCAAATTTTGATGAAGCCGCGTCGCCATATAAACTACATTGGAAGACAGCTGGCTTTTCGATCCTTAAAAAGGATAGTTTGATCTACATTCAAAAGCCGAATGGCCAACCTGTGGTTGAAGGCAGTTTTGAAACATGGGGATCTCATGGATATGGTACTTTGTACTCCTTTCAACGAAAAGACAGCATTGTCGTCGTGGATCAAATG
>JAAFHO010000901.1 GCA_013297575.1 Chitinophagales bacterium | reverse complement strand
TGTACCAAAAAAATGATATAAATACGTCAATAGCGGATTTTGATCTTGGGCAGTATCCTGCGGGGATGTATATTTGTACCGTGCGGGCAGGTGGTGTGTTGTATGTACGACAGGTGGTGCGGCGGTAGTGTCGAGTTACCCAACCCCCAACCCATCTCCCACGTCATTACAAAAAAATAAAAATTTACGCTATGAAAAAACATTGTATTTTATTCCTATTTACCCTCGCCCTGGCCACTATCGCCTGCAACAAAAAAAATGACAACGATACCCTTGAAGCAGCTACGATTACACAACAAGACCTCAGTCTTTGTGCGTGTTGTGGTGGTTATTTTATTGAAATTGATGGTATTAAACGTCGGTTTGAAACACTTCCTTCCAATAGCACGATTGATCTTCAAACGAGTACCTTGCCCTTAGCGGTAAAGGTGCGTTGGCAAGAAAAGCCGGAGCGTTGCAGGGAAGATTTGATAGATATACTGGAAATTGTGCCTAATTAATTACCGCTAGTCCCTGGGCATTTGCCCTTGGTGTATTTTTTTACACCAGCACATTCCGCTACACAAGCGTTGCCATAAGTTTTGTTATCACAACCACATACAGGTTGGTATTGCTCTGTGCATACACAATCGGGGTTGGCCTTGCCTTTGCAATCGTTGGTGGCTTTCGCAGGTTTGCAGGCCAATAGACCCAAACAGAGGGTGGTGATGAAAATGATGGTGTTTTTCATAATGTAATGCGTTTACGTTGTGTTGAAATGGTTTGGGAAATTGTGGATGGTGTTGGCGGATTAGGGTGGGGTTTTGGGGGTGTAGAGACGTTGCAATGCAACGTCTCTACGGGTATCAACGGTATCAACGTACCCAAAACGGGTCTCAACGATACCAAAAAACAATACCCCCGATACCCCAAAACGGTATCAAAAAAACATTGGTGTCACGTTTCGTACATCCACGATGTCCACCAAAAAATATTTACAACATCGATTTAATAATCGCTGCAAATTCTGCTACGCTCATGGCACCTTGGTCGCCTTCGCCTTGTTTGCGGACGCTGATATTACCCGCTTCGGCCTCTTTTTCGCCTACTACAATAATAAACGGAATACGTTTTAATTCGTTATCCCGTATTTTTTTGCCAATGGTCTCGTTGCGATCATCGACAAAACCGCGCAGATCATCCAAACCTAATTGCTGCATCACCTCATTGGCGTATTCCACAAAACGATCCGAAACAGGCAGGATAGCAAACTGCTCCGGCGAAAGCCAAAGTGGGAATTTTCCTGCGCAATGCTCGATCAGTACCCCTGTAAAACGCTCCATAGAACCAAACGGTGCACGGTGGATCATTACTGGACGGTGTTCCTGGTTATCGGCACCGATATATTTCAGGTCAAAGCGAATAGGCAAGTTATAATCCACCTGAATCGTACCCAATTGCCAAGAGCGACCGAGTGCGTCTTTCACCATAAAATCGAGTTTAGGGCCATAAAAAGCCGCTTCACCCAATTCAGTTACTGTATTCAGTCCCGCTTCAGCAGCCGCTTCAATGATAGCCGCTTCAGCTTTACGCCAATTTTCGTCGGTACCCACGTATTTAGAAGGATTTTCGGGGTCGCGTAAGGAAATTTGAGCCGTAAAATTCTCAAAACCTAATTTCGCCAACACAAACTGCGTGAGTTCCAATACATTAAGGAACTCCGATTTGAGTTGCTCCTCGGTACAGAAAATATGCGCATCGTCCTGTGTAAAGCACCGTACACGTGTAAGGCCGTGCAATTCGCCCGATTGCTCGTAGCGATACACCGTACCAAATTCTGCAAAACGCACCGGCAATTCCTTGTACGAACGAGGTCGGTAGCCAAAAATTTCGCAGTGGTGCGGGCAGTTCATGGGCTTGAGCATAAACTCCTCATCTTCATCAGGCGTAAGGATGGGTTGGAACGAATCTTTACCATATTTGTCCCAGTGTCCTGAGGTGACATAGAGTTTTTTAGAGCCGATATGTGGCGTAATAACGGGCAAATAACCGCGTTTTAACTGCTCTTTTTTCAAAAAATCTTCGAGGCGTGCGCGCAGAGCCGTTCCTTTTGGCAACCAAATTGGCAAACCTTGTCCTACTTTTTCGGAGAACATAAACAGTTCCAATTCCTGACCGAGTTTGCGGTGGTCGCGTTTTTTGGCCTCTTCAATCATGGCCAAATAGTCTTCCAATTCCTTTTGTTTAGGAAAAGTAATGGCATAGACGCGTGTCAATTGTTTGCGGTCTGTTTTACCGAGCCAGTAAGCACCTGCCAAATTGGTAATTTTGACGGCTTTGATGGTTTCGGTGCTAGGAATATGGGGCCCTTTACAAAGATCCACAA
>JAAFHO010000894.1 GCA_013297575.1 Chitinophagales bacterium | reverse complement strand
ATACCAAACCGCCGTTGATTGATGGTTGTACCAACCGTTGCCCAACAATACACCTATCGCATTTTCACCTTGTTGCAATTGCTGCGTGATATCGTGAGTCACATACAAATTTCGTCGGTCAAAGCGCGTGTACATGGGGTCGAGGCGATGGTTGCTTATTTTTTGCCCATTGATGGACAACTCGTACAAACCCGCCACAGCGATATATGCCCGCGCCGACACTATTTTTTTAGCCACAGAAAAGGTTTTTCTAAAATACGGCGCGACTTTATTTTCTATATTTCTGGAATCACTGATCCACGCGCCTTGCCAATTACGGGCTTGCATCATGCCCGTTTCAAAGGTTGCAATCGGTGGATTTATAGCGGTTTTACCGGTCCAAACTGTCCAAAAATAGACAGTAAAAGGTTTTAATGCTTGCCCGTTATAGACCACTAATGGATCAGAGGAAATGATTTTGTCCGATTCCCAAACGTTGCCAATGCCGCCTAACACCTGTAAAGAATCTGTTCCGACGATTATTTGCGCCGATACAGAGGAGGCATCAAAACGCCAAGTGAACCGGGGGTTAGTCGCATCTATGCCTAATGGATTGGGCAAATGCTCGCATCGTAGGTCTTTTGCTTGAGCGAAAACCTGACAAGCACACAGCATTACAAGGCAAAATAGCGTTAGTTTTAACAGAAAACGTGTTGATTTCATCGAAATGATGCTTTATTTAAAGAGATGAGCAATTAGGACCGCACAAATTTGCACATTTTTTTCGATAAAATGGTTCTACGAATCATCAAGGTTTTCTTATACGTAGTTCGCCTCAAATCATCGACACTTCCTTTTTTATACTGAGCGTTGTTAGGTTTTGTGCATAGATTTATGGGTCACGGTAGGACTTTAAGCACAAAACCTACAGAGCCGAAGTATAAAATAGGAAATTGTTCAATCGTTCTTGAGTCAAGAAGTGTCGATTATTTAGCCTGAACTACTTAATGTCAGCGTGACTTGAATATTAATGTCGTTAACTTAGCGATGATCTAACCACGGAGTGGTTGAACTTGAATAGCCCCGAATGAAATTCGGGTTTTAAGAAAGCAGTAATATTTAACAACTACGAAGTAGTTGAATATCAACGTATTATGGGCGTTTCATTAAGTTCAACCCCTTTCAGGGTTGCGAAACATACACCTACACATCGAACCCTGAATTTCATTCAGGGCTATTCAAGTTCAACCACTCCGTGGTTAGTTTATCGTTGAGTCGTCAATTTAGAGCGTTATCAAGCAATATCCCAAAACTAACAAAAAAACCACGCCCCTCAGCAGGAATAATCCCAGGCCCAGGATAAGCATCGGCTCTTCTGGTGAAATAAGCCGTATTAAACAGGTTATTACAACTCGCTTCTAACACAAATTTCCGCCAAGTCCAGCCCGCCGACAAATCAGCCACAACATAAGCAGGAATAATCCCATTAATGGCCGATGCTGTGCGTTTTGCATTGGTCGCATCGGTGAAATGCTGGGCGGTATATGCCCAATTGAACCCTGCTTTGAACCGACGCTGCATGTAATTAACGCCCAAACGCAACGTAAATGGCGGTACTAACTCCACTTTTTTACCGCGAATACTAGCATCCGTGGTATTGATATAGCGGGCATCGATCACAGCGGCATTTGCAAAAACCGTGAGCCGACGTACCGAATCGCGTGGCGCAACTAAATGCCAAACATTGGCTTCGGCAAAGGCTTCTATTCCAATATTCCGCGCATCGGCAATATTGGTACGAAAACGATAATCATTGTACAAAGGCGGTTGGTCGGCCTTGAGCAATTGACCAATTCTATCGCGATAAGCCAAGTAAAACGCCGTTACATCAGCATACCACCAAGTATTTCGGCGGGTACGCATACCCAAATCGGCGGTATAGCCCTTTTCATCTTGGATATTGGGATCTACGCGAATGTTTGGGTTGTCAATCCGCAGGTCGGTAAAATTGATGGCGCGGTAATTTTGGGAAATATTGGCATAAACTTCCATTGTTTTTGAAGATTTCCAACTACTGCCCAAACCCATCAGCACAAAAGACCGACGGCGCTCGAGGGATTCCGTTTGGCGGTTTTCGGAAATCAAATTACCTGCAAAATCAAAAACGCGTTGTTGAAAATAACCATCCGCAAAGGTTTGAATATTCTCCAAACGAATACCAGGCGTAAGCGTCCATTTGGGCGTTATCCAAAAGATATTTTCTGCAAAAGCAGCATAGTTAAAATTGGGAAACCGATAATCGGATTTTTCCACATTATCGGGTCTAAGAAATTGGAAATCAGCATTTTGCCCATTGTTTGCTTCTCCTTGGCGTGCGGTGGTAATGCCCCGATATACCCGCCCGCCGAT
>JAAFHO010000893.1 GCA_013297575.1 Chitinophagales bacterium | reverse complement strand
GTCGCCGCAACCTGCAATACTATCCAGCAAAACAGCATTAAATCCTTTAATAACGGACTTTAATTCGCGTTTTTTAATCCCATGCAATTGAAATGCCTGCCGGGTCGTCAGTTTGATTGTTCCATTACCATATCGATCCGACAACTCATCCATACGCAGCCATTGCGCGGGTGTAGCCACGCCCGCAGGTACACGAATACGAATCATAAACGAGTACAAGGGTTCCAGTTTCTGGGATTTACGCTCGCTCTCCAAATCGCGGTCGGTTTGTTGGTACGAACCGTGGAATTTGATCAGATTGGTATCTTCCGGGAAAAGCGCGCCCGTGATGCCATTGCGCAGGCTCTCTTCCAATGTGCCGCGCAAATAGTCGCTTTTCTCTTTTATATGTTCTACTTCGGATAATTTTTGCATTGTATGATAATTAATTTTTTAAAATTTGCTAAAAAGGGTACACTTTTTTTGGCGAAAAAAAGTAGGAAGTGAGCATTATTGCACTAAATTCCAACTTTTTGAAATTTTCAAGTGGGGCTTTATCATAAAATTTTCAGGTGCAGCGCACCGTAATATTTGTAGCAAAAATCGGCGAAATCAAGGTTGAAGGTGCAGCGCACCGTAACATTAATTCAATATTGCGGTGCGCTGCACCTTCAAAACGCGGATATATCACCATTGCTACAAATATTGCGGTGCGCTGCACCTTTTATGAGAAAACCCTGAATTTTCAAGCGGGTAACACTCTTTTCATAGAAAAAAATGTACCCTTTTAAAAAAATTTTAGCAAAACCGTAGTTCTAAAAATATCAGACTTTAATTTTGCTGTTTCACTTCGTTTTTGGAGGATGCTTAAATACCCCATTTCCAGGGAAATATGCCGCGTAAATCTATATTCAACACCGCCATACAGTCTATTTTGGTCAAATGCATCGGTATGTGTCATTACTTCATAAATAGCCTTGAAAACCCATTTTTTATTGGGCATATAACTACATTGAAGTCGATACCGCCACCTTGATCGAAACCGATAATCTTCTTTGTTGGCATTTTGTAACCAGCGCTGTTCTGTACGGAAACGATGGCTAATTTCGATGGTTTTAGTGATAGGCATTCGATAATGAAATTCCTGAAATGGCCGTATTTCCTTCAAACCATTTGCGTAGGAATAACTCACCCCGCCCGCAATGGCCGCTTTGGAATTGATCCACCACCGCAAATGGTTATGCGAAATAAACTGCACATGATTGTTATTGTCCAATCTGCGCCGCTCATCCACTTCTACATGCAATTCTAGTTTGTTTTTGAAAGCATACTGCACATAAAGCCTTACCCAATAGACGTTTTGGTGAGTTGTTTGCGCCGCCGCTATTTGGCAAAAAAGACACAAAAATGTGGTAAATACCGCTAGTTTCATCAAAAATGTCTAATAAATATCCTCTAAAAACCGCCGTTGCTTTTTCAGATCTTTTAGATAGTCCAAAGCAAAATCGCTTCCTTTTCCGCTTTCGGTGGCGATAATTTGCACTAAAGCAGATTGTACATCGTGCGCCATGCGGTTTTTATCGCCACAAATATAGAAATAACCACCATTTTCTAGTCGGTCAAATACGAGTTTTGACCGTTCTAATAACCTGTGTTGTACATATACTTTTTCCTGTTGGTCGCGGCTAAATGCGACATCCAAGCGATCGAGGCTACCGCGTTTCAAGTGGTTCAGCCACTCCGTTTGATACAGAAAATCTGTTTCAAAATGCGGATTACCAAAAAACAACCAGTTCCGTCCCGATGCACCGCGCTCTACCCGTTCTTCTACAAAAGCGCGGAATGGTGCAATACCAGTCCCCGGGCCTACCATGATAATATCTGCTTTGTCATCGGTGGGTAGTTTAAAATAGGCATTTTGCTCCACAAAAACGGAAACAGTTTCCCCTACGCCTACTCGATCGGCCACAAAAGTAGATGCTGCTCCCAAATGCGGACGACCGTTGTGTTGGTAACGCACTGCACCCACCGTAAGATGTACTTCTTCGGGGTGCGCCAGAAGGCTGGAGGCGATGGAATACAAGCGAGGTGGCATTTTTCGCAAAAAACTCAGCAAGGTATTTTCAGACATGGCTGCCGGAAACTCTCGGATCAAATCGGCCAAATTGCGACCGTACAAAAAGGCGCGCAATTGATCGTTATCACCAAGTATGGCTTTGAGTTTGGCATTGTTGGTCCAATTGGCGTAGTTTTCCACCACCTCGCGATTGAGCGTTGTGATCTCTACCTCTTGCAGTAGCGTGTCTCTAAAAGTATTCGTTTTTCCGTTAAAAACAACCTGTTTGTTGCCATCGAGCATGGCAGCATAGAGGATTTCCTTGACCAAACTAGGTGGATTTTGGGCATAAACCC
>JAAFHO010000892.1 GCA_013297575.1 Chitinophagales bacterium | reverse complement strand
TACAGACGGTATGCCTAGTGATGCCGTCACCGAAAATAAAATGATCGTATAAACAAGCGTAAAGAAGTGCAGTGGATACACCCTTGCAAAACGTGCTATGGTAAATCGTTTGAATGCTGTGGTCGTAATTTTTTCCGAAAATCCTTGTCCATACACGTGTAGCATAATGAACCCGCTGAGGATAAAGAAAAAATCAACCATAAGGTATAATCTGCTCATAATGAGCGATTGTTCGCGGTTGACAAGTGGGCCAATCATCAGGCCGCAGTGGAATATAACGGTTATTAATGCCGCAATGCCACGGAGTGGCGTTAAGTTGGTTAAGTACGTTGCTGGTTTCATGTATTTTTAAAGTGTATTAATAGATTAAAGGCTTGGTAAATGTATGAATTGTTTGTGTAATTAACGGGTTAAATTTTGCAAATGTATAAAATTTCAACAGTTTATTAAGTTGTATGTGTTGGATATAGAACCTAATGTTGTAAACTTAGTCATTTTCTGCACTTAAGTATATGCATTTTTGAGATCTTCAAGTTTGCAGGCGTACTATATTGAGTATTGTCGGGGCTGGGGGTATCGCCCCGACAATAGGCCAATTTTGAGTACATAATACTTTGAATTACTGAATATTTGATCTACCCGATAAAAGTTTAGTCACTTCATGCGCCTATTGATGATTGAATGTACCAACAAGCATAATCGTGAACTGCGTACCCTAAATTTATTTCCAAATATAGTGTTACAACTGCATTCCAGTCTTAGGGTCATAAGTTACCTCTACTGCCACTACCTGATCGGTAGGTACCACTTCTAGCCATTGCGAAAATACCTCAAATGGCTGCTCGCCCTGCGCTTTAAATCCACCGATAGGATCAAAACCAGTCTCAAATAGTTTTTCTGTTGGCAAATACCCCCCTAAATCTGGTTCGGCTGGATCACTAGGCAATGCCATCTTAGATTTGAAAAATTTGGCTTGAACCCGCAGTGCCAAACTTCTAATGGCATCATTGAGCGTCATATCATCGGGCGAAAGTGTGGCATATCGTTCATTGAGTGCCGTATCGTTCCAGTTAAACGCTCGCAATGTGGCCAACATACCTTCTTTTTCGCCATCACTACCTTCTTGATAACGGGCATCGAGACCTGTTGTGCCTTCCACAATATTTTGGGTTAGCCAATTGAGTGCTGCCAATTCCTTCCCACTTCTGATTGGAATAACTGCCTTTACCCAAGGCGCATTGAGAAAAGCGTTGCGTTGCTTGTCGCCATCCAATTGTAATAACCAACCCAAAGAGGAGCCCATTGGCGCGGGATTGGAATTTTCTGTAATATCGTAAGTAGGTCGTTGTGGATTGGTGGGTAAGGACGGTTGCTGCCGACGCATATCTTTCCGCCGTATAAATGATTTGTTATCAATGTCTTGTGTAGCATGATGGCGCGGCGACCACCATTCTGGCGCAACGAAGTATAGCATCTTTTTAATATCGAACATGGATTGCACCAGTTCTGCCAAAATATGCTGTGTTGGTGCTGATGCCCCCCCAAATCCTGTTTCTTTTAATAATTGACGAATCAGGTTGCGATATACAATAATCCGCTCCTCTTCACGCAGATCTTCAAATTTTCGGGTCACAATGGCCCTTTCGGCATTGATGCGATCTTTAGCAAGTTTGAAATATGCCTCTTCGGTACGTTGGCTGTTTTCTGCCTTTACCTGATCTTTTCTCCGCTCATTTTCTGCCCTGACACGCTCAAAAAGTACGGGTGTAGGTTTGTAAAAAATGGTCAATTCATAAGCAAATTCCACGCGTTCGTCCCACCGAATACCTTCTGGTCCAGTTACAATACCTACGAGCGCAGTGCCAAAATCGGGGGCATTATTTATGATTCGTTGGTCAACAATGCGTGCTTCCAGCCAAAATGTATTGCCTTGTACTTTTTTTATTTCATAACGGTCAAAAACATACCCTTCTTTAGGTGGGCTAATAATATGTCTTTGGAACACCGCCATATTGTGTGCTGGATCATTCAAAACGGGTTTGTCATCGGGGAAATCCCATACAAACGAGCCGCGTATCACTTCCGCCTTGAGTTCTGGCGCAGGCATCGGCATTTCTTCGGGATTGGGCAATAAATCCAAATTTTCGGGCTTCGCAATATGCATCAATTTGGGCAATAAGAGTTGATCGCCAGGCAAATCTACATACGTTTGCCAGCATAGGTGCGTGCCTATATCTTGTACTTGCACGCCAACTTGCCTCATTTTGCGCCGTAATTCGTAGTTGACTAATTTTTGGGTATCATTGGCTAATAAGTACTTTTTACTGCTCACCGTTTCCGTTTCGGTGACAGATTTGAAGGTCGTACGGTAATTTTTTCTAACAGCCATAGC
>JAAFHO010000891.1 GCA_013297575.1 Chitinophagales bacterium | reverse complement strand
CGTCTTCACCCGATTTTACATTGAGTGTAGTGATAAGTGATTCATTGCCAGCCAGATCCACTGCGGATACTCCAAAAACAAAATTGGTCAAAGGCGTTAAATTAGCAATAAAACTCGTCGTGGAAATGGTGCTTGCAATTTGCACACCATCTTGATAAACATTGTATTCAAATACGCCCACATTATCAGTAGCAGGCAACCAAGACAAGGTAACATTGGTAAATAGCACGCTACCTGTGAGGTTAAGCGGTGCGCATGGTGCTGTGTTATCGGTATTGGCCGGAGGTGTATTTTGTGCAGCGTACAAAGCGGCTATTTCCGCGTCGGTGAGGGCTACATTATACACTTGTACTTCATCGAGGCTACCATCAAAAATATTACCGCCATCTACGGCATTATAACCAATTCCGAATGGTTTGGTAGTATTATTGAGCGTTCCAGCCACATTTTTTTCTGCAACTTTTACGCCATTCATATAAATTTTATCCTTAGTGCCATCGTGTACCATCACGACGTGTTTCCATGTACCTGCTACCAGTTCGTTGCCATTGCCGGCATCCATATCAGAAATACCGCTGGAATTATTTGTTGTCCAAACAGGTTTGCCATGTGGAGGTAATGAAATTTTCCAACGCTCCTGCCAGCCGCCAAAAGACAAAAGGAAGGATTCGCCATTGGCCGGAAGCGCATTGGGTTTTGCCCAAAAACTAACCGTTGTATAAGGCGAATTAAGTTGTGGCGAATTGGCAGCACGCACTTCTGTTGATTTGAATGTAGCTGCTTTATTGGCCTTGCCAAAACGGTCTTTGCCAAGCGTTACCGCCGAAGCGTTGTTGTTATAAGGTGTAATGTCACTACCATCGTTGCTAAATGGATAGTTGGCCACCAAATTACCCGCAACTACAGGCACTGCGTTTTGCGCACCATACAAAGCGAGTATTTCAGCCGCCGATAATGCGCGGTTGTAAATTTGAACATCATCCAAAGCACCATCAAAATTATTGCCGCCATCAATAGGTTCGTAACCGATACCTAGCGGATGTTTTGTTTTGTCCAATGTGCCAGTAACATTCTTTTCATTCACTTTTACGCCGTTGAAATAAATGATATCCTTAGCACCATCGTGTACCATAACGACATGCGTCCAAGTACCGATCGTCAAAGGCGTACCAGAGTCCATATCGCTACAGCAAGCACCACCCGCATGTGTCGTAAACACGGGTTTGCCGTGCGCGGGCATAGAAATTTTCCAACGCTCCTGCCAGCCGCCATTGGACAATAAAAATACTTCACCGCTGCCGGGAAAAGTCGTGGGTTTTGCCCAAAAACTAATCGTCGTATAATCGGATTGTAGTGCTATTGAATTGGACGCAACCGCCGAACCGTTCAGCGCATTAGAAGCCCAACCATGCCGATTGGTTACCGCTGTTGCAGTACCATTGAGCGTAGCATTATTTTGAAATTGAGTGCCATCTTTGCCATTGCCATTGAGGCTGTATTGCGCCACTAAATCGCTCGCAGTACCCGGAAATGCCGCTTGAGCAGTGTATAAACTACCAATTGCAGCATCAGTCAAGGCAAAATTAAAGATTTGAACTTCATCGAGCGCGCCATCAAACCAATTGCCGCCGTCGATAGGATTATAACCCATTCCGAACGGTTTGGTCGTGGAATTAAGGGTACCTACCACACCTTTTGATGCTTTTAGCGCACCATCAATAAAAATTTTGTCGAGTGTTCCATCGTGTACCATTACGACATGTTTCCATACACCTACGGGCAATTCGTTGCCTGAGCCAGCATCCATATCCGAAATACCGCCGGAGTGGTTGGTCGTCCAAACCACCTTACCATGCTGCGGTAACGAAATTTTCCAACGCTCTTGCCAGCCGCCAAATGATAGCAAAAATGCTTCGCCATTGGCAGGAAGTGTACCTACTTTTACCCAAAAACTAACAGTTGTAGCCGCCGAATTGAGTTGGGCCGCATTGGATGCACTGATTTCAGAAGTAGTGCCATCGAAATCCATTGCGCTAAGACCAAAACCAAAACGGTCGGTCGTAGGCGTTACATTGCGGACATCGGCGTGGTTGCCAAAAGCGGTATCATCATAGCCGTTGCCCTTAAAAGCATACGCCGCTACATTGCCTGCTGTTACAGTGGGTGCGGTGTTTTGGGCGGTGTAAATAGCCAAAATTTCAGCATCGGTTAAGGCCGAATTGTAAATCGTTACTTCATCCAGTGCGCCATTGAAATAATTGGCCTTGTCGATAGGATCGTAGCCAATACCCAACGGATTTGTAGTGGCATCCAAAGCACCTGCTACATTTTTTTCATTCACTTTTACACCGTTGAAATAAATAAGGTCTTTTGTACCATTGTGTACCATAGTT
>JAAFHO010000890.1 GCA_013297575.1 Chitinophagales bacterium | reverse complement strand
ACTAATCGCACTTATTTCTTCCCTCGATACTGCCACAATAATCCCTAAATCTTCTTCCAACATTTGATACAGAGGCTTGGTAAAATCTTCCCAGCCCGTCATTTTCAAACGCGGATGAAACCAAGATAGTGACAATAAACTAGGGCCATCCGAGGTGCCTCTTAACCTAGACAAGCGGACTAATTTTGTTCCTTTTTTGATGTGCATTACCGTGGCTACTTCATCATCTGCGGCAATAATTTGAACATCCAACTCAAAATTCACCACATCAATACCTTTCGATTTCATCTCTTTTGTAAAACTCCACCAACTATCCAATCGCGTAGGAATACGGCCCACGGCAACTTTGGTACCTACTCCTTTTTTACGAACGAGTAAGCCTTCATTTACCAGTTTGCTAATGGCATGACGAACGGTATTGCGGGCAACGCCTAATTTTTCCGCGATATCTACTTCTTTGGGCAAAAACTCACCACTGCGGTAAATTGGTTGCTCAATAAGGTCGCGCATCATTTTCTCTACTTTAGAGTGCAGTGGTGCTTTACTTTCGGTGTCTATTTTAATATTCAATGGCACTATGTTTAAACATAACAAAGGTAGATTGTTTTTTCGATACTACAAATTTTTGTAGCTATTTTTTAAAATAGGAAATATTGTATCAAGGAAGTAGGCACAAAACACAACTTATCGCTTTATTAGGATTCCTTTTGCAAATACTTTGCTTCGATTTTTCCCTTTGTTTAAACATAAATAAAAATGAGCAAATGCGCGATTTTATATTAGTTTTAGTTTTACATTTTTTTAAATGGCGAAGGCATTAAGCCATTGGATTTCAAATAGATATAATCATTGGGGAAATCAATAACCACATTGAATCTTTTTAATAAATCATTACCAAAAATACTGGACGAAATTTGCGAAGCGCCTTTAGCCATTAAACCAATGGAAAGGTCGTTAAAATTCGATTTGCCTACTTTGATAGATGGGACACGAGCGATAATATTTTTTATCGTATTGCCATACGAATCCTTTAACAATTGTACTCCAACAGTATCCAATTTGCCCTCGAGTCCATTTTCTTCTATAAATTTATTGCTCAAAATAAGCGAACCGCCATAACCAGAATGGAACATAAATGGAACTTTATACGTGCGTTTGGCTACTTCTACGTCGGCTTTGATAAAAAAACTTCCGCTAATATATGCTAAAGGTAATTTTGAATAACCTTTTAGCGATTTGGGCAAAGTATGGTGAGCAACCATTATGTTTTTGTCATAATTGATTTCTAATACTTTGTTTTTAAAAAGATCATAACCAAATTTTCCATCAGAACCTTGACCCGAATAGTCGCTGATGGTCATCCTCAAACTATCCCATTTTAACTCCCCTATTTGAATCGAATTAAAATTGCGGTATTCGGCATTTGTGGCTCCTCCCCAACTTTTTACAACGGACTTACCGTCCATTTTTAAACTTGTTTTTTCAAGCCCTTCTTTAGTCAAAGACAGTGCTGTTACGGCTGTATGGAACATCAAATTTAAGGTATCACTTTGATTGATAATGGTTTTTACGATGATATTATTGAATGGCGTTAGGATAAACGGAATGGTATCGGGCTTGGCAAATGGATGGTGGTGGGATTTCTTTTTTTGTCCAGATTCCTGTATGGCGCTCCTAATTTGCGTAAAACAGGAGTCTTTCCCGTGGAGCAAGATGATAAAATCGAATTTGCTATTTGGTTTTATTTTAAACGAAATAGAGTCTAAATCGGTGTAAAAAGTTACTGTTTTAGTAGATCGAGTCCTGTTGGCCACATAAATATCTGGCTTTGCCTCGGGCGAAAGCGTCCAAGAATTTTTACTTATTTCGGTATCGTCTTTAATCGTAACTGATGCATTATTGGCTTTGATCAAAGGTAGTTTTGTTTGGCCAAACAACAAATGGCAGCCTAAAAGAAAAGCGGACAATAGAAATATTTTTTTCATTATATAAGTTTGAAAAATAATTGGATTCGTTAATAGAAAAACGAAACGCCCTATATGAACTATTATTCCATATAGGGCGCTTTTAATCATAAAAATAAAATACTATATTTTCAATAACTGCAAAGTAACCACTTCTAACCCATTGATTACCTTCACCAAATAACGCCCAATAGGCAATCCATCTGTTTGAAGATCAACGGATTGATCATCGCCTGCCCTAATTACTTGCGTAGGCGTACCCACCAATTGAAGGCCGCTATTATACACCTCTACTTGGAGGTTTTCTTCTTTTGAGCCACCCCAATGCACCAACAAACTGGTGTTGACGCTCACTGGATTTGGGGTAAGTTTAACGTGAAAAACATCGTCAAACACGGCTACACTACGGATATCCGAGTACCTTATGGTGCC
>JAAFHO010000089.1 GCA_013297575.1 Chitinophagales bacterium | reverse complement strand
CTCCTGTAATTATGCTATCTTGAAGTATGGTGCGGCTAGTTGGCGTAGATTTTGGGCTCTCTTGAATATCAATAATTTTAGGAAGAACAACAAATAGTTCTCGTATAATTACCGCAATTCTTCCACCTTCTTGTTTATTTGCTAGCCCCAATCTATCTCGTTCAGTACTTGTCAAATAAAAAAAAATGATAAAAAAAACAACTACTATTGAAATAAGGCTGTATAAAGGGAATCCGTCTCCCAAAAAATGGGTATTCATATTCAATAAACAGAGCAGTATTAGTATTAAAAAAATACGGATAATTCTAGGAGAAATAAAGGATTGAAACGAGTTTTTTACTAATTCATCTAATACCACATTTACAATTGATGTCTTACCTGCTCCTCTAAAGCCTGTAACCAAATATGCTCCCGACTTAGTCTCAGATTTAGTTATAATATTCATTAATTTATTACGCACTATCTTCCTGCCTATAATACGCTTGTCTATATTTCCTCCACCAGAGTGCTTATGAAAAAAAGCATACTGATGAAGTTCTATAAATACGTCTTTAATTCTAGCATAATAATCGCTCTTTAAAGGTGTCCGTTTATCCATTTTTAAAGTTTCTTGAGATGTTTAAATAAATATTTACATAATGAAGAACGCAAATGTATCATAAGTTAATTTACATATACTACTAAATGTGTTTTTATTTAAAAAAATATTTGTCTCATCTAATAGACGTGAAGGATAAGTAATTCGAACTAATGACCTTCTCGATAACCCATCGGATGCTCTTTCAACGCAAAAAAGCCACCACGAATCAACGTAATGGCTTTACCTAATAATTGTGTTCGAACCAATGAGCATCCTAATCCCCACACCCCCCAAACACAAAAAAAGCCATCACGTATCAACGCAATGGCTTTATCTAATAATCGTGGAGGATAACGGATTCGAACCGATGACCTCTTGCATGCCATGCAAGCGCTCTACCAGCTGAGCTAATCCCCCCAATAAAAAAACTGCTGATTACCCCTAAAAGAGTCCTCAGCAGTTATTTTTTTACGCTTCTTCGCCTTCCTTAGTCTCTTCAGCAGCAGGCGCTTCAGGTGCAGTTTCTTCAGCAGCAGCCTCGGCTACTACTTCTGGTGCAACTTCTGCTACTACTTCTGCAACTGGTGCTACTACTTCCTCTTCTACTGGTGCTACAACATCTTCCACCACCGGAGCGGCTTCAACTATTGGTGCAACTTTAGCAGCTTTTGGTGCCGCAGCGGCAGCTTCAGCGGCTTTAGAGGTACGACGGCCACGGCGCGTTTTCTTCTTAGCAGCATCTTTCCCTTTTGGATTGTAGATTTCGTTGTAATCTACCAATTCGATCATCGCCATATCGGCACCATCACCACGACGGAAACCCAATTTGATGATACGAACATACCCTCCTGGACGTTCTCCAATTTTTTCGGCAATTGGGCCAAAAAGTTCTTGGATCGCTTCTTTACTTTGGAGATAACCGAACACAATACGACGAGAATGCGTAGAATTATCTTTCGCTTTCGTTAACAACGGTTCTGCATAACGGCGCAATGCTTTCGCTTTTGCCAATGTAGTCGTGATGCGCTTGTGCTCAATTAAAGAATTGGTCATGTTGGCCAACATCGCACGACGGTGCGCTGCAGTACGGCCTAAGTTGTTGATTTTATCTCCGTGTCTCATGGATGATAATGTACCTAATTTAAGGTGGTAGCACTGGAGCAGCCAATAGACGCTACACAGTTACTACGCTTGTGAAAAAAAATATTATTCTTCGTCGAGTTTGTACTTGGCAAGATCCATACCAAAAGTAAGACCTTTATCTTGTAACAACTCTTCAATTTCTACCAACGATTTCTTACCAAAGTTGCGGAATTTCAACAACTCGTGTGTATCGTAACGCACCATCTCGGCCAAAGAATTGATCTTCGCAGCCTTGAGGCAGTTGTAAGCACGTACGCTCAAATCAAGATCTTCCAATGAAGTCTTGAGTAATTTGCGCATGTGTAGGATATGCTCATCCACTACACTTTCTTCCTGACTAGGACGTGTATCAAAAGTGATATTTTCGTCGGTAATCAACATCAAGTGTTGGATAAGGATACGGCTTGCTTCACGAATAGCATCTTCAGGATGGATAGTACCATCTGTTTTGACGTCAATTGTTAGTTTTTCATAGTCCGTACGCTGACCTACACGGGTATTTTCAACCCTGTATGCTACATTTTTAATAGGAGTATAGATAGCATCAATCGGAATAACACCAATTGGAGCATCTTTTGGCGCACCTTCATCGGCTGGGGCATAACCACGACCTTTAGTGATAGTGAACTCCAATTCCAACGTAACGGAAGGCTCCATACGGCAGATCAAGAGATCAGGGTTCATCACTTTAAACACGTTATTGGCAGTATCCATTTCGCCCGCGCGAAACTCTTCCTTACCATAAACGGTCATAAAAATACGCTCTGTGTGGCCAAGTGGGGTTTCGTTATCGTTAGCCACAGCCTTCAAGCGCACTTGCTTGAGGTTAAGCACGATATCAACCACATCTTCTACCACACCTTTGATGGTTGCGAACTCGTGATCCACGCCACCAATGCGAATTGCGCTGATCGCATAACCCTCTAAAGAAGAAAGTAATACGCGGCGCAAGGAATTACCCACAGTCTGACCAAAGCCAGGCTCGAGCGGTTTAAATTCAAAAGTGCCTTCGAAGTCAGTTGCTTTTTGAAGCAGAATTTTATCAGGCTTTTGAAAATTGAGAATACTCATATAAATATTGGAAAGCTCCTTATTAGAAAAGGGTGTGATTTGGCATTAAAGTAATGTAATCAATGACAATGCAGCGCAGAATCTATCGTAATACACTTCCTTTAAACGGGATTTGTAGTCAAAAGGTTTCAATATGGAAATATACGCGAAAATGGAGTTGCGTAAAGCCGTCAAATTTAGTAGGTTTACTGAACAAGATATTCAACAAATCAACTACTCTGACGAAAATTGCTTTACACAACCCCCTATATCGAGTGCTATTATTATTTAGAGTACAATTCGACAATCAACTGTTCGTTGATTTTCTCAGGTATTTGGTCGCGTTGTGGATAAGCGAGGAATACACCTTGCATTTTATCAGGATTCCACTCCAACCAACCGAACTTACGCACATCGTTTGTTTTACCGCCAACGTGTGTAGTAACGATTTCCAAACCTTTAGACTTACCGCGAACGCTAATAACGTCGCCTGGTTTCAAGGAATAAGATGGGATATTAACCAAATTACCGTTAACGGTTACGTGGCGGTGAGAAACCAACTGACGAGCACCACGGCGTGTTGGGGAAATACCCAAACGGTACACCGTATTGTCCAAACGTGCTTCTAGCAATTGAAGCAACCATTCACCGGTAACACCGTGACGACGAGTTGCGTTCACGAAAGTAAGCCAGAATTGTTTTTCTAGGATACCATACGTGTATTTTGCTTTCTGCTTTTCAGACAGCTGACGAGAGTAGTCAGAGCCAGCCTTACGCTTCCGCGTTTGGCCATGCTGTCCTGGTGGATATTTGCGCTTTTCAAAATATTTATCATATCCGTAAAGCGATTCTCCAAAGGAGCGCGATTTCTTAGTAGTTGGTCCGGTATAACGAGCCATTATCTATATTGATCTAGTTTAAAATGGATAACAAATTCCCAATCAAGCAATTAAACGCGACGACGCTTGGGAGGGCGGCAACCGTTGTGAGGCATTGGAGTTACGTCATTAATCACTTGTACCTTGATACCAGATTGGTCAAGGGCACGGATTGCTGACTCACGACCAGAACCTGGACCTTTTACAAAGACCTCCACAGTGCGCATGCCGGCTTCAAAAGCAGTTTTTGCAGCGTCATTTGCTGCAATCTGTGCTGCATAAGGTGTGTTCTTTTTGGAACCACGGAAACCCGCTTTACCTGCACTTGCCCATGAAATAACCTCGCCTTGTTTGTTGGTGAGAGAGATAATAATATTGTTAAAGCTGGCTTGGATAAAAGCTAAACCATCAGGCGTTACTTTTACTTTGCGCTTTACAACTTTTTTTGATGAACCTTTTGCCATTTTATTTAATAAAAGGCGGTGCATACTGACTGCTGTATAAAAACATACAACAAACCAGCCACCGATGTTTACTTAGTTGCTTTTTTCTTGTTTGCCACCGTTTTACGCTTACCCTTACGAGTACGTGCGTTGGTACGGGTACGTTGACCGCGAAGCGGCAGACCTTTACGATGACGAAGACCGCGATAGCAAGCGATATCCATCAAACGCTTGATGCTCATCTGAACCTCAGAACGCAATTGTCCCTCAGTTTTGAACTCATCAGCGATGATCATCGTGATCGCTTTAATATTCTCGTCCGTCCAGTTTTCCACCTTTGTATTCTCGTCCATTCCTGCTTTTTCAAGGATAATACGAGAAGTGGAAAGGCCGATACCGTAAATGTACGTGAGACCGATTAAGCCTCTTTTATTACGCGGCAAATCAACACCTGCAATACGTGCCATATTGTGTAATTAAATTAGGTTGTGTTTGACAGATAAAGATTAACCCTGACGTTGCTTAAACTTAGGGTTCTTCTTGTTGATTACGAAAAGAACACCTTTACGACGTACTATTTTGCAATCAGCAGAACGCTTTTTAATGGACGGTCTGACTTTCATATCGTTATATATTTATTTTTGACTAAATTATTTGTATCGATAAATGATCCGGCCTCGTGATAAGTCATATGGAGACATCTCCACAGATACCTTATCGCCTGGCAATATACGAATATAGTGCATGCGCATCTTTCCCGATATGGTTGCTAAGATAACATGACCGTTTTCAAGGCGAACTTTAAAATTCGCATTGGAAAGCGCTTCATCTACCACGCCATCTTGTTTGATTAATTCCTCTTTAGGCATATTTTTGCTTAAAAAACCCGTTTTTTTATTTCGGGCTGCAAAGGTCTAGCTTTTTGGCAATATTATCTGCATTTCTGAATTATTTTTTATTGCATCTAAAATAAATTCATGATTAGAGAGAATATCAGCCTTTCCTTTCCTTACAACTACGCTATGTTCATAGTGCGCACTAGGCTTTCCGTCGCGAGTTCTGATAGTCCAGCCGTCATTCTCTTGAAAAACGTCTTTTGTCTTTTGGTTAATCATCGGCTCTATAGCCAATACTAAACCATCCTTCATGACCATCCCTTTGCCGCGGCGGCCGTAATTAGGTACTTGTGGATCTTCATGCAATGACTTGCCCAATCCATGTCCTACCAATTCACGCACTACGCCATATTTATGTTTACGCTCAGTATAATCTTGTACAGCAAAAGAAATATCTTCTACCCTATTTCCTACCACAGCGTTTTTAATCCCTTGATACAATGATGCATAAGTTACTCTTAACAATTCTAAAGTTTCCGGTGCTACATCATTCATTGCAAATGTGTAAGCAGCATCTCCATAATAACCGTTCAACTCAACACCACAATCTACTGAAACAATATCAGTTTCTAAAAATGGACGATCTCCTGGAATACCGTGTACTACAATATCATTATAAGATACACATAAAGTACCTGGGAAAGGATTATCCTCTGAACCGTATCCTTTAAATGCAGGACGCGCTCCATGATCTCGAACAAATTCTTCCGCCGCTTTGTCTATCTGCAAACCCGTAACACCGGGCTTTAAAATAGAACCTACATGTGCTAATGTTTTACATACCAACAAACAAGCCGTTCGAATGATCTCTACTTCCTCATTTGTTTTATAAAAAACATTTTTACCGGATGAACCTGAAAAATATCCCATTTATTTTTTTAAATCAATAGCCCCTAAAGACAATCTATTTATTATTGAGGTTGACCCACTTGAACACCTTGAGTAGAACGGCCTTGAATACGACCAGACTTAATCAAACCATCATATTTTGAAGTCAACAAATAACTTTCAATAACTTGCAATGTATCCAATGCTACACCCACCATAATCAACAATGTAGTACCACCAAAAAACAAAGCGAATTGTTGGTTTACACCAAATGTTGCAGCGATAGATGGTAGAATACCTAACAAGCCCAAGAAAACAGCGCCTGGTAAGGTAATTCTAGTCATAATATTATCGATATACTCTGCTGTTGCTTCGCCCGGTTTAACACCCGGAATGAATGCATTACTGCGCTTCAAATGCTCCGAATAGTTGGTTGGGTTAATCATCAAGGCAGTATAAACATACGTGAATATAACAATCAAAAGGAAAAACGCAATGTTGTAACCCATCGAATATATATCATTGAATGCATGGATACGACCCGACATAGCAGAACCAGTTCCACTAAAGTAAGTGATGGCTGTGGCTGGTAAGAACATCAACGCTTGCGCAAAGATGATCGGCATTACACCTGCTGAGTTTACTTTCAAAGGTAGATAATCACGAGCACTTGTTTGTGGCATAGATGTTCCTGTTCGGCCTACCATCCGTTTAGCAAATTGCAACGGAATACGCCTAACACCTTGGATCACCAAAACAGTCAAGAGTACGATGACGAAGAAGGCAATCATTTCAATGATAAACAAGAAAATTTTGTTGTCACCGAAAAGGTTTTGGAATTCAAACACAAATGCTTGTGGTAAACGTGCAATGATACCTGCTTGGATAATCATAGAGATACCATTTCCGATACCTTTATCTGTAATACGCTCACCCAACCACATACAAAAGATAGTACCAGAAGTAAGAACGATCAAATTAGAGAACCAAAACAAGCCATCTGGAACGGCTGGAGATACAGCCCCAGGCATACTACGTACCATTTGAAGGTAACCACCTGATTGTACTAATGCGATTGCAATCGTTAGTACACGTGTAATTTGGTTAAGTTTCTTACGTCCACTTTCTCCTTCTTGTGTTTGAAGTTTTTGGAAATAAGGTACCGCAAAGCCCATCAATTGAACAATGATCGAAGCGGTAATATATGGCATAACGCCTAGCGCAAAAATCGCGGCATTATCGAATGCACCACCAGTGAAAGCATTAACCAAGCCTAAGAGGTCACCAGTATTATTGGTACCACCGTAGTTTTTTAATGCTTTAGGAACAACACCCGGTAATACAACCCAAGTACCCACACGATAAATCATGAGAAGGGCAAGGGTATAAAGGATGCGATCGCGGAGTTCTTTAATACTCCAGATGTTTTTAATGACCGTAAAGAATTTCATTACGTCCGAGCAGTTATTTTAGGCGATGTTTACAGTACCACCAAGTGATTCAATAGCAGTGCGAGCCGAAACAGAAATGGCTGCAACGTTAACTTCCACTTTGGAAGTGAGTTTGCCAGTTCCAAGAATTTTAACTGTTTCAGTTACTTTAGCAATACCCAAATCAATGAATGACTGTGTACTGAAAGTAGTTAAACCAGATTTCGCGACCAATGTTTCTAAAAGGGTCAAGTTAACTGGTACGTGTTCAACACGGTTAATATTTTTAAAACCGCGTTTCGGCAAGCGACGTTGCATAGGTGTTTGACCACCTTCGAAAGAACGCTTAAGTTTGGCACCAGAGCGTGACTTGTCGCCTTTGTGACCACGTGTAGAAGTACCACCACGTCCTGAACCTTGACCGCGACCAATACGTTTGCGGGATTTGGTAGCACCTTCTGCTGGGCTGAGTTTACCGAGTTCCATTATTGTATATAGATTTAATAATGTGCTTTAATAAGTATTAGAATCAGGCTTGAACCTGAACAAGATGTGCCACTACACGAATCATTCCTTGTGTTTGCGGGTTATCTTCACGCTCTACTGTTTGGTGCATCTTGCGAAAACCAAGACATTTAAGCGTGTCTTTTTGCCGTTTGCTCTTGTCAATCGGACTTTTGATGAGAGTAATTTTAATTTTGCTCATGGTATTAGCCTTTGAAAAGTTTTTCTAATGAAATACCGCGCTGACGAGCCACTTCTGCAGGGCCACGAAGGCTTTTAAGTGCTTCAATCGTTGCTTTTACCACGTTATGCGGGTTAGAAGACCCTTGTGATTTAGCAAGAACGTCGTGCACGCCTACCATCTCGAACACCGCACGCATAGCACCACCAGCAATAACGCCAGTACCATGTGCAGCAGGTTTGATGAACACACGACCAGCATCGAACTTACCGTGTGCTTCGTGTGGGATTGTACCATTGATAATTGGCACTTTCACCATATTTTTTTCTGCGTCTTTCTGCGCTTTAGAGATGGCTTCCGATACCTCACGGGCTTTACCCAAGCCCTGACCGATTGTACCTTTACCGTCACCTACAACCACTACGGCTGCAAAGGTGAATGTACGGCCACCTTTAGTTACTTTAGCAACGCGATTGAGTGCCACCAATTTCTCCTTAAATTCAGGAGCATCCGTTGGAGCTGCGTTTGTTTTATCGTTATTTTGCTTAGCCATTGTTCAATTATTGATTGAGCTGGTAGAGGTAAAATTAGAACTGAAGACCACCTTCGCGGGCACTATCAGCGAGTGCTTTCACGCGACCGTGATACAAGTAGCCACCGCGGTCAAAAACAACGTTTTTGATACCGGCTGCCATTGCACGTTCGGCGATTAACTTGCCTACCGCTACTGCCTGCTCCATGCCTGGGCCATTCTCATTAAGGGAAGAGGCTGATGCCAAAGTTACTGCTGTTACATCATCTATTACTTGACAGTAAATAGTTTTGTTAGAGCGATAAACAGTGAGGCGTGGGCGCTCGGCTGTACCTTTAATCTTTTTACGAATCCTGTTATGAATCCGCTTACGACTCTGTTGTTTAGTACGTTTCATTGTATGTTATATAAACCCGTCCCGATTCCGACCGGGGCGTTTCAGTTATGATGATTATTTCTTGCCACCAGCTGTTTTACCAGCCTTACGACGAACGATTTCGCCTTTAAATATAATACCTTTACCTTTATAAGGCTCTGGTTTACGTAAACCGCGAATCTTAGCACAAACCTGACCAAGTAGTTCTTTATCAATAGATTCTAAGCGAATCAATGGTGGAGAACCTTTTTCCATCGCCGTAGTTAATTTCACTTCGGTTGGGAGAGAGAAAATAACAGGGTGAGAGTAACCAATAGTCAATGTAAGCAAATTACCTTGATTTTCAACACGGTAACCTACACCGATGACCTCCATTTCTTTGGTATAGCCTTGGCTAACACCAACAACCATGTTATTGATCAATGCACGATAAAGGCCGTGCATAGCGCGGTGGCGCTTTTGGTCTGTTGGACGGACAACGATAAGTTTTCCGTCTTCAACATTCATAGTAATGTCAGGATCAACTTTCTGAGAAAGTGAGCCTTTCGGGCCTTTAACCGTTACTATATTATCAGATGCGACCGATATTTCTACTTTTGCGGGCAGTTCAATCGGAAGTTTACCAATACGAGACATAATTTGACTCTATTATTAATGTTAAATATGTTGGATCAGTTGAAAAGTGGTTTTCAACCTATTAGTAAACGTAGCACAACAATTCGCCACCTACGTTATGTTCTTTGGCTTGTTTATCCGTCATAACGCCCTTTGATGTAGAGACAATCATGATACCCAAACCATTGATAACACGTGGAATATCGCCACAGCCTGAGAATTTACGCAGACCTGGACGGCTTACACGAGCCAATTTTTGAATGACCGGTTTCTTTGTGATTGGGTCGTATTTGAGCGCGATTTTGATGAGGCCCTGCTTGTGTGCAGCTTCTGCATCGAAGGTATATTTTAAAATATAGCCCTGTTCAAACAAAATCTCCGTGATGCGCTTCTTCAATTTTGAAGCGGGAATCTCCACGATGCGATGGCCCGCCAACTGTGCGTTGCGAATACGGGTCAATAAGTCTGCTATCGGATCGGTGACTTGCATTATATTTTTCTTTATTGATTGAATGATAAATTGAATAGCTTTGATCTTGTGATACCAGATCAGTTCTATCCGTTTCAATAACCTGTTAAATTACCAGGATGCTTTGGTGATTCCAGGAATTTTGCCGTCAAGTGCCATTTGGCGGAACTTAACACGACAAATACCGAATTTACGCATATAACCTTTAGGGCGACCTGTAAGTTGGCAACGGTTATGTTGACGTACAGGACTAGAGTTAAGCGGTAATTTGTCTAGCGCTTCATAATCGCCTTCCTCTTTCAATTTCTTGCGGAGATCAGCGTATTTTGCAACCATGCGGGCGCGCTTATGTTCGCGGGCGATGATGGATTTCTTTGCCATTGCTTTATATGTGCGATTAAGTGGTTTGCGTTATTGTTGTACGTTACGCTTTACGAAAGGCATACCCATAGATTTGAGTAATGCATATGCTTCTGCGTCGGTTCTAGCCGTAGTAATGAACGATACATCCATACCCATAATCTTATTTACCTTATCGATGTCGATTTCGGGGTAGATGATTTGTTCTGTGATACCCATGCTGTAATTGCCACGACCATCGAATGATTTGTCGTTTACGCCGCGGAAGTCACGAACACGTGGGAGTGAAATATTGAAGAAACGATCCAAAAATTCATACATACGCTCACCACGAAGGGTTACTCGTACACCAATTGGCATACCTTCACGAAGTTTGAAGTTAGATACAGATGTTTTAGCTTTTGTAGAAACAGCTTTTTGACCTGTGATCGTTGTAAGTTCGACAATCGCTTGATCGATCAATTTCTTGTCGCCAGTAGCGTCACCGATACCTTGGTTGATGCAAATTTTTTCCAAACGTGGAACTTGCATAACAGAAGTGTAATTAAACTGCTCCATAAGAGCAGGCACCACTTCATTTTTATATTTCGTTTTGAGACGAGCTTCGTATTTCATCACTAGATGATATTTCCTGATTTCTTTGATACGCGGACGCTTTTGCCATCCACAATTTTACGACCTACACGAGATGCTTCTCCCGTTTTAGGGTCAATAAGGGAAAGGTTGGACAGGTGTATAGTGGCTGGCATCTCTTGGATACCGCCTTCTACTTCCTGAGTGCCTTTCACGTGTTTTTTCACGATATTGACGCCTTCAACAATAGCGCGTTGCTTATCGAGTTGAATCGAAAGCACAGTGCCTGTTTTGCCCTTGTCATCACCGGCGAGTACTAGAACAGTATCTCCGGTTTTGATATTTTGCTTCAACTTGAAGCGTTTTACTTTTTGTAAAGTGGCCATTATAAAAACTTGCTGATGTTTAAGCAGTTATTGCCTTTAATATTAGAGTACTTCAGGCGCTAGAGAGACGATACGCATATAGTCTTTGTCGCGCAATTCGCGGGCAACTGGGCCGAAGATACGTGATCCACGTGGTTCGTCAGATGCATTTAAAAGAACGACTGCATTGTCATCGAAACGGATATAAGATCCATCACGACGGCGTACTTCTTTCTTTGTCCGCACGATTACCGCTTTAGAAACGATACCTTTTTTCACACCACCTGGAGACGCGTCTTTAACGGTCACCACGATTTTGTCGCCTACAGAGGCGTAACGCTGGCGCGTGCTGCCCAATACACGAATGCAGAGCACTTCTTTGGCGCCGGAATTATCGGCTACATTTAATCGAGATTCTTGCTGAATCATGACTGTTTATTTTTAAAATGTTTATTTAGCGCGTTCAAGGATTTCAATCAGACGCCAGCATTTATTTTTGCTGAGCGGACGTGTCTCCATAATGCGCACTTTATCGCCTACCTTGCAGGTATTCTCTTCGTCATGTGCGAAGAATTTCTTAGAGCGCTTTACGAACTTGCCGTAAATCGGGTGCATTAGACGGCGTTCCACCATCACGGCTATTGTTTTGTCCATTTTATCAGACACGACAACACCTGTTTTCTGCTTGCGAAGGTTACGTACTTCCATTGTTGAATAATTTATTTTTGGCGGCGGCGACGCGCGCGAATTTTTGAACGCATTTCAAGGCTTTCAGCAGACATAGATGCGAGTTCGTGTTTACGGATCTCGGTGTTTATGCGTGCAATGTCACGGCGCATATAGCGCAATTCCATTGGGTTGCCCAATCCTTTAACAGCATGATCGAACTTCATGGTGTTCAACTCACTTGAAAGTGAGCCAAGTTGTGCGTGTAAGTCTTCTACGCTTACGCCAGCAAGTTCCAATTTTTCCTTAGCCATTGCTAATAGTTGAGTTTAATACCGGTGTGGTTAAATACACCGAAAATTTATTTTATACTTCGTAGTCGTGGCGCGTTACTGCCTTACAAAGGATAGGCAATTTTTGAGCAGCCAAACGGAGCGATTCGTAAGCAACCTCTTCACTAACCCCTTCAATTTCGAAAAGGATACGACCTGGTTGTACTAACGCAACGTAGTGATCTACGGCACCTTTACCTTTACCCATACGAACCTCTGCAGGTTTAGATGTAATGGGTTTGTCTGGAAAGATACGAATCCAAACTTTACCTTCGCGTTTCATATTACGCGTAAGTGCGATACGAGCAGACTCAATTTGGCGGCTCGTGATACGGCTGAAGTCCAACGCTTTCAAGGCAAAACTGCCGAAAGAGATAGTGCTTCCTTTGTATGCAAGGCCTGTATTGCGGCCTTTATGCATCTTACGATATTTCGTACGTCTTGGCTGTAACATCGTTTATAGTAGTTAAATACCTGTCAATCAATTACTTAGATAAGTAACAGCCATTGCTTTGTGCAAGAGGGCTGCAAAGGTACAATGAGTTGCAAAATTATCAAAATGCAAACAACATTTATACCGTTAATAATTTGGTAATCTTTAAGAGCGATCACCACCGCCGGGGCGACGTTCTCCGCCACCACCGCCAGCACGGCGTTCTCCGCCGCCGCCACCAGTGCGACGATCTCCGCCACCACCGCCACCGCGACGATCTCCGCCACCGCCGCCACCGCGACGATCTCCACCGCCACCACCGCGACGATCTCCACCGCCACCACCGCGACGATCTCCGCCAC
>JAAFHO010000889.1 GCA_013297575.1 Chitinophagales bacterium | reverse complement strand
TACTACTTTACACCATATTAAGCCACATGGTGCCCTGTACAATATGGCAGCAAAAGACGAAACAATAGCCAAAGCGATCATAAAAGCCATATTAGAAACTGATGCTGCGCTTAAATTGTACGCACTTAGCGGTAGTGTTTTTATTCAAATAGCGGAATCCATGGGTATTGCGTCATTCCATGAGGTATTTGCCGACAGAACCTATCAACTGGATGGTTCGCTTACGCCTAGATCACAGTCCAATGCACTATTAACCGATCCGCACGAGGCATCAAAACAAGTATTACAAATGGTACAGAAAGGCACCGTAATGGCCGAAGGACAACCTATTCCAATCAAAGCAGATACCATTTGTATTCATGGCGATGGTACACATGCGGTGGAATTTGCTCAAACTATTTATACGCTGCTCTATCATGCTTAAAAAATTGAATTCCGCTTTTTATGGTGCCGCATTCTTGATGGCCACTTCTGCTATTGGGCCAGGTTTCCTTACTTCGACTGCTGTTTTCACGGCAAAACTACTCGCCAGTTTTGGTTTTGCCATTCTGATTTCTATCATTGTGGATTTGGTGGCGCAAGTCAATATTTGGCGGATTATAACGGTGGCTCAAAAACCAGCGCAAGATATAGCACAAGAACTCTTACCGGGGCTTGGGCCTATTTTATCGGCCATGATAATTACAGGCGGAATGGTATTCAATATCGGCAATATTGCGGGTTGCGGACTTGGTTTGAATGTGTTATTTGGCTTGGATACAACCATTGGGGCTTTGTTGAGTGCATTGATTTGTGTGTTGCTTTTTATTGTAAAAGATGCGGGTAGGGCGATGGATTGGTTTGCCAAAATACTTGGATTCGTGATGATTGGCCTTACGCTCTATGTCGCTATTGGCGCGCACCCGCCTGTGTATCTGGATTTACAAAAGACTTTTATACCCGATACGATTGATTTTATGTCCATTATTACCATTGTGGGTGGTACTGTGGGCGGGTATATCACGTTTGCGGGCGCGCATCGTTTGCTGGATGCGGGCGTAAGTGGTATCGAACATAAAAAACAGGCAGATCAGAGTGCTGTTACGGCCATTGGAGTTGCTTCTGTGATGCGTATTTTGTTGTTCTTAGCGGCACTAGGTGTGGTTATGCGCGGTGTGGCCATTGATCCAACCAATCCTGCTGCATCGGTGTTCCAGTTAGCAGCAGGCCAAGTGGGTTACTATATTTTTGGTCTGGTGATATGGGCTGCTTCGGTGACCTCGGTGGTGGGAGCGTCGTTTACTTCGGTGTCTTTTGCTCAATCGTATCATCCTTTTTTTGTGGCACGTAAACAGCAGATGACCATTGCTTTTATAGTTATTGCGGCTTTGTTGTTTGCATTGTTTGGCAAGCCAATTAAAGTATTGATCTTTGCAGGTGCTTTTAACGGATTTATCCTTGCCTTTTCCTTAGGTATTATGATTTTGGCGGCTACTCAACCGCGCATTATGAATGGGTACAAACACCCTAAAATTTATCTTTTATTAGGTGCTATTGTCGCTATTTTGTTGTTTTATTTTGGTGGTTTAACAATGATTGCGGAGATTCAAAAAGCACTTAGAACTTCATAAAAATGCAAAAAAAAATAGTTTTAGCCGTCATTTATTTGGTATTTCCGATCTTAATTTTTGCCCAATTTAAAGCAGTGACGCTTTCCGGCAAAGTGGTTGATGCTGGTTCCAAAACAGCACTTCCTTACACCAATATTATCTTAAAAACAGGGAAAGACAGTGCCTTTGTATCGGGTACAATTACCAATGATGAAGGTATGTTTTCGTTCGTTGGATTAAAGCCCGGCAACTACCATTTGGAGGCCAATATATTGGGCTACCAACGCCACCAACAAAATGTACTCATTGGCCAATTAAGTGCCTTTTTGGATTTGGGCAATATCCAATTATCCGAATCTACTAGCGCATTGGGCGAAGTAGTTGTGAGTGCAAAACAAGCAGAAATATCGTCAAAAATGGATAAAAAGACCTACTCTGTGGCCGATAACATCAGTCAAAGCGGTGGTTCGGTATTGCAAGCCTTGAGCAATTTGCCTAGTGTAACCGTTGGACAGGATGGTAAGGTGCAATTACGTGGTAGCGAAAAAGTAGCGGTATTGATCGACGGCAAACAAACGTCTTTAACTGGTTTTGATGCCCAAAAAGGGTTAGATAATATACCAGCATCCGCCATAGAGCGCATAGAAATTATCAATAATCCATCCGCAAAGTACGATGCCAACGGCAATGCTGGAATCATCAATATCATTTTCAAAAAGAACGACAAGCAGGGCTTTAATGGCAGCGTTGGGATGGCTGGAGGTCTTGGTACTTTGTGGCTAAAACGGGATAATCTGCCAACCATCCGGCCTGCTTTTCA
>JAAFHO010000888.1:2009-2415 GCA_013297575.1 Chitinophagales bacterium | reverse complement strand
TAGGTTTGAATTAGACATTTTTTGGGTACTTTTACAAGAAAAAGTGATCAAAATAACGCAAAAACAACAAAATAGGGTCGTTTTAGTATAATGAGTAAACATATTTTTGAGCGTCAATATAAGTTAAAGTATTTGATTAAACTCCAAACGCTCTCCATCTGGCCCAAGGATATTGAAGTACTTGCAGCCATTTTTCCAGAATGCAAGAAAAACGGGCTGGGGCTCCATCACCGCATATCCTGCGTTTTTCAAAGTCAGGAAAGTGGCTTCCACATCATCCACATCAAATGCGATATGATCGACATGCCCATCTTTACGTGCTCGTATTTTCTGGAGTTCTGTTTCGGGCATTTGATACAATTCCAATATAATATCGCCGTTTTGCATCATCGCTACCATGCCGCCC
>JAAFHO010000888.1:0-1986 GCA_013297575.1 Chitinophagales bacterium | reverse complement strand
AATACCCACGTGTTGCAAGCGGTTGATTTTTAGTAATTCCATCATCGTATTATTTTACTAATTTTTTTTCTAAATCTTCTAAAGATACACCTTTTGTTTCCGGCATCATTTTCCAAACAAAAAGCAATTGAAAGACCATCATTAGCGCAAAAAGTGCAAAAATAGGTGCTTGCCCAAAGCGTCCTGCCAACAATGGAAATGTAGCAGCAATCAAAGCCGCAAAAACCCAATGCGTGCTGCTACCCAATGAATTGCCATAGGAGCGCACCTGATTTGGAAAAATTTCGGAAATAAACACCCAAATCACTGCACCTTGCCCAATAGCATGTGAGGCAATAAATACGAATAATAATATAGGTATCGTCATACCCCCATCGGAAGTGCCTTTTGAAAACGCTAACGCCACCAGCGATAATGAAACGATATATCCAATTGACCCGATGAACATCAGAAAACGCCTTCCAAAGCGATCAATCCAGAGCAAACCGAGCATCGTAAACACAAGATTAACCAATCCAATACCCACAGAGGAAAGCAGTGCTGAACTTTTGGCCAAACCTGCATCTTCAAAAATACGTGGCGCATAATAAATCACTGCATTGATACCCGATACTTGATTAAAGAATGCAAAAAGAAAGGCCAACCAGATCGGGAAGCTGTATTTCCCCGAAAAAAATTCGCCCAAACCCGATGTTTCGGTTTTGACATGGCGACTGGCTTCTATTTCGGCCAATGATTGCGCCGCGGTATCTGCATTGATAATTGTTAAAGTGGCTAATGCTTCTACTGTTGCATTTTTTTTCAGCACCAACCAGCGAGGACTTTCTGGCACCGATAAGATCAAAATGACAAAGGCGAGTGAAGGCAGCGCTACAATACCCAGCATCCAGCGCCATGCTTCGGGGTCGGTAGCGCCGATAATCCAATTGGACAGATAAGCGACTAAAATACCAAAAACGATATTAAACTGGAACATGGCGGTGAGTTGGCCGCGTTTTTCCTTGGGTGCAATTTCGGTGATATACATAGGTGCCACCACCGATGATGCGCCCACTGCAAGGCCACCTAGGAACCGGAAAAACATCAACCATTCGGCTCCGGGTGCTAATGCAGATCCAATTGCAGAGACTAAGTAGATGACCGCAATCCAGAATAGCGTTTTTTTACGCCCTATGTTTTCGGCTGGGATACCGCCAAAAATAGCCCCCACAACAGTGCCGTACAATGCCATAGCCACCAACTGGCCAATCATGGTGTCACTGAGTCCCCAGAGTTGTTGAATTGTTTTTTCGCAGCCCGAAATTACGGCGGTGTCTAAACCAAAAAGGAAACCACCGAGTGAAACTGTGATGGCCCAAAAAAATACTTTGCGATAGTTCATAAATAAGTGATGAAGGATATAAGGAATGAGATTCCTATGTTTCAAAAAACGAAGTCGCAAAGTTATTTTAAATTTCGATAAAATAACTGGTAGGTTTAAAAAGAGTATTTAGGTATTTAGCGCAAAAAAAGGCATACCAAACTAAATGGCATACCTATATTATATTAAGTCCAGATGAATATAGTAGAAAAGAGGGATGGATTTTTATCACATTAGGCGGCCCTGAAGGCCGCCCGTACGCAAGAACAGGATAAGAATTTGGTTTTTTGAGGCCGATTTTCATTGGTGGGCATTTAGCCGTAAGTGTTCACTCCATTTAACAAAAAAATATGCACATAAATTAGGTCGATTTTTTCTTTTGTTATCTAATATTCCGGCAGAAATACCGATTTACATCGCCGCATGTGCCTGTCTTACCTAGTAGAGCAGAGTGGGGACAAAAATGTAAGGGGCGTATCCGTTTTTGGGTTGGATACGCCCCTTGGAACGTGGGGGAGTATAGATTATTTGCCTATATTAATCTCCGTCAACAGTTTTTAACCCTACTTTTAAACATGAATTTTACACGCCAATAATATTATACGTGCAAGTAACTCCAAAAGCAT
>JAAFHO010000887.1 GCA_013297575.1 Chitinophagales bacterium | reverse complement strand
TTGGAAGGTGCTTCTTTTTCGGTATTGGTAGCGGCCTGAATACCCGCATCCATTTGTTCTTGGATAATATGTTGTTCATAGCCCACATTAGAGGAATAGTACATAAAGGTAGCTACCGCTACAATAAGCATCGTAAATAATGCACCATTGGCCAACCAATAGCGTTGTTGTGCGCTACGGTTGCGGTACACAAAAAGAATGATACCAGTGATAATTGCGATCAGAGTAATTTGCCAGATCGAGTGTAATACCGTCCACCCAAGGGCATAATCGAGGCTTTTAGAAAAGATGGTCATTGTTTTTGTTGTTCTATTTCTTGAATAAATGCTTTGATTTTGGCCAATTCCTCGGGGGTGGTTTGGCCACTACCCAATGCGCGCAGCACCAAAGAATAAGCCGAACCTTCAAATGCCAGATCTGCCAGTTCTTGAACCACTTGCGCTTGTGTTTCTTTTTGTTCTTGGGCAGGCGAATACAAGTGGTTACGCTCGATGATCTCGCGGGTAAGCAATCCTTTTTCCATCATCACCTGCATTTGTTTTAATGTTGTGGTATAGCCCACATGTTGTTCGGGGTTGCGGCGACTATTGATCAGGTCGTTTACATAGCGTACACTTTCGGGGGATTTGGCCCAGAGTGCTTGAAGAATTTCCAACTCGGCATCTGTTGGCGTGGGTATTTGTTGCTCGTTCATGTCGTTACGATTTTTATCGTAGTTAATGGTATAAAAAAAGGCGATCTAAAACGCCTGTAATTATGGTTGAATTATTTTGATGGTACAAAGGTACTACGATTTTTATCGTATGCGCAAGTTTTTTCTACGATTTTTATCGTATATTAACATATAAATTTAATAAAAACTTATAAATATTTGATTTTCAATGAAAAATGTGATTTTATTTTTTTTTAGATTTTATAATTGAGTAGGAAGATTTTGCTGGAGTATTTCGGTGGTGGTTACGGTGCTGCTGTTGTTTAGGTTGGCAAAGGTAATGCGGGTATTGGTTTGTAGGGGGTTCGGGGGGTCTTGAAATAAATTTGGTCGATAATCCCATAAAAAGGGTTAACTTTGCAATGATTATTCCATTTTGTTTCTTCCAAGAGCGAATGGTAATATTATATTTTTAATGGATAAAAAATGGATACTTTAAAAATTCCGCTTACTCCCGCTCAGTTGGAAATATTGAAAGTGCTAGCTCGCCCAATGACGGAGCAGGAAATTATAGAACTCAAACGAGTAATTGTACAATTTTTTGCGCAAAAATTGATACAACAAGCCAATACGGTTTGGGATCAAAATGGTTGGACTTCTGCGGATTCTGACCAATTGAGTAAACGCCATTTACGTACACCTTACGCTGATGCTGGGCATGAAAGTAGTACTTGATACCAACGTATTGCTCGTTTCTTTTTCTGAACGTTCAGATGCGCATTGGATATTTGAACGATTTTTAGAAGCGCATTATACACTTTGCGTAACAACAGATGTTTTATTAGAGTACGAAGAAATTGTTGCGCGAGAAATGGGTTCAAGTGCTGCGCTCGCTCTAATGCAATTATTAGATAATGCACCTAATGTAGAGCGAGTCAATACTTGGTTTCGCTGGAATCTGATAACAGCAGACCCCGACGATAACAAATTTGTTGACTGTGCCATAGCGTGCAATGCTCATTATATTGTTAGCGAAGATCGTCATTTTAACATACTCAACAAAGTACCTTTCATTGGGGTAAAAGTATTAGATATTAAATCTTTCAAATTGATAATGTAAGTATTTGTGGGTAAAAAATCAGTAGTACTACCCACCCAAGGGTCATAAAACCGCGATCCATAATCGTTCCATTCCAGCCCAAAATCCGCATTCCATTCCTTACCGTTGTACTGGTACTTATTCGGACTGGTGGTAGTCAGTCCTTCTATATTGGCACCGAATGGGTAGTAATGGTTTTGTTGGAGTATTTCGGTGGTGGTTACTGTGCCACTATTGTCTAGGTCGGCAAAGGTAATGCGGGTATTGGTTTGGAGGGTGGGTTTGTTTTGTATCGCCGTTTTTTGGGTTGCTATAGTGAGAATGTTCTAAAAAGCGTGCCACTTCTTTCCATATTACTACCAAAGCGGTTGCCTCACTACTATTCTGTGAGACAACCGCGTCAGTATTAATAATAAACTGATTCTTCAATCATAGGCAGTACTTTAATTACTGAATCTTTCTGCGGATTTATTCTAATTTTTAGTTGAATACACCCGCTTTTAGGATGATTGCATACTTCTTTCAAATAATAATCAATTCTGCCCTGATCGGATGAGGAATCATATTCACGACTAGGCTGCCCGAAAAGTTGATGTATTTCTTTCCTAGATAAACCTTTTAAGCAGATATTTGACATTTGATTAAAATATATCCTTGTGCCTACC
>JAAFHO010000885.1 GCA_013297575.1 Chitinophagales bacterium | reverse complement strand
CAAATCATTATTTACCTCAAAACGAGCCACGCGGTTGTGGTTGGCCCCTTGCACCGTATAGTAGATATAAACATAAGGTGTATTCGGATAATCCGGGTGTACTGCAATACCACTTAATCCGCGTTCATTAAAATTGTCAACAGGCAGTTCCAGCATAGGCTGAGGCAATAATTGCCCGTTGCGAACAATCAATACCCGGCCGCTTTTTTCGCAAAGCAGCAAGTCGCCGTTCGGAGTCAGGGTCATTACCGTGGGATCTAAATTTTGTGCCAAAGAAATAGCGGCAAAGCCCGCTGGAAACTGGGCACTGGCACGCTGAAAGCAGCATAGAACAATATAGATGGTAAAAAATAAGTAGCGCATATTATGTTATTTGTTTGTGCTGCGAAATTAGCACTTTAGGGTAGATTGTTGGGTATATACTGTTCATATAATTTGTGTATCTCCTTAATAGCGATATACCCAACACATCACTTTCCTGAAAATGAAGTTCGCCGAATTTTATACAAAAAAATTATTGAAAAAAAACCAATATACAAAGGACTGAAAATCAATGTGTAAAATTAAAAAGCACTATTATTTTTAACTAAATTTACAGTAATATTTATGAAGCGTTTTTCGAGACAAAAACGAGGTAAGCCTAAAATAGATGGATTTCTTAACTTAAACTTTATTTTGAAATTTTAAGTATTGTAGCAATAAGGTTGTGATTTTGAAAAAATTGATGCTAATGATGTGGTATAAAATCATCAATGTCCAATATTCGCTGTGCATGGCTACTGCGGTGGTACTCACGTTCAGATGTCCCACAAAAAGGAGACTTCGCTTATACCCAACAGTATTGTATAAAAAATTTTCTTGAATGCTTGTGGGTATTAAATTTATTTCCATATATTTGTGGCTTAATGTTTTGGTTTGCTGGTTAGTATTTGGGATTGTCGTAAAAAACGGTTATTTTTGCATCTGCAAACAACCAGTTCTTACTTACTTTCACCCAAAACGACTACTTTAATCAAAAACATATCGAATTATGACCGCATTGGCAGAAAAAAATTGGAATTTATCCGAGAAGTTTCCGACATCAATGATGTAAAAACGCTGGCAGCATTGATAGAAGCTTATCGAAAAATTACCGGAGAAGCGAAAGCCTCCAGTAAGGCGGTGAATCCCATTCGCCAAAAATTCGATGCAGACGCTATTCGTCAACGGCGGGGTCGTGTAGGGCATGACAAGGATAAAATCATGCGTATTATCCGAGAAATGGATGTACAAGAGCCTATTGAACAACTTTTGGCTCAGCTGACGAAATGATTTACCTTTTTGATTCCAATATCGTTCTGCATTACGTCCGCCAGTCCGATTCCCGAAACATGGGCAAAAATGATCTTTGGATTGCTGCCGTTGCCCACATCCTTGGCACGAAACTCCTTACATCAGATGCAGATTTTGATCATTTGGATTGTATTTATCTGGATTTGGTAAAAATAAAAGTTTAAAACCTAGCATTTTCAGGCTCTTGAATAATAAAAGCGATTCACTGGTGCTTTTTTGTTGTCCATAATACTTTATTTATAAAAATAATAATAAACAATAAATCGAACTATCGTTCCCAAAAGTGCTCGCTAAGCGTCGTACAATCAGGAAGCGTAACGTTCACTTCTATAAGAAAAAAATAAATGAGTTCATACCCGACAAGGATCATTAGAGTTTATGAAAAATCCATGAATAACAAATTGGATAGAAATAAATTATTTGAAACAATCCTTTCAACAGCGCAGATGAATTATGAACTCCAATATTTCGATAATTTGGAAGAAGGCTGTTTTGACCTGAAAATTAATACGAAGAATGGTTCAGGAGAACTTGGGTTAGATTTTTCACTATTTGATGTATGGGAAATTTATGGAGATGAAAGAAATACGATAAAGCACCAAAATAAATCAATTAAAACAGAAGATTCAGTTGAATTCTACTTTTTCGGATTTGACGAAATTCGGATAGAGGGAAATCAAAGCAAATTAGATGAATTTTATAAAGACATTTTAAATTCTGCATTCCTCGATAGAAAAATAGAATCTGACTCAGTTGGAATAATCGAAGTGAACGGAATTTACAATTCAAGTTGTTATTATGACCTCGGCGAGTATGATTCCAATAAACCAGACTTCAAAGACCAGATTAGAAAAATGACTAAAGATGAATTTATTGAACCGCAAGGAGCAGCAGCATGTATTTACGATGTTATGACAAATGGTTTCGAAACTCACAAATTGAGAGATGTATTAAAAAAGATAGATTATGATTGTTCTGATGGAAAAGTTTATCCTGATTTAAGTTCAATAAAATTCATGTGGAAAGGTAGAATTGTGAATCAAATTATCAGGCGAATGGATAGAAAAGGTTGGCTTTCTCAGAGCGCAGA
>JAAFHO010000884.1 GCA_013297575.1 Chitinophagales bacterium | reverse complement strand
GTACGCCACGTTTTTTAATTAAATAAGGTGTTTTTTGCTCTTTTTTATTTAAATTCAAAACCGTTTATAGGCAGTCTTGTATATATGCAAAACTGTCTACAATTTACCAACCTCCTTAATCCGATTTGGATAATCCGTAATAATCCCATCCACTCCCAACCGGATCAATTGCCGCATCGCTGTCACATCATTTACCGTCCAAGGAATCAGTTGCATACCTTTGTCATGGCAGGCATTCACCAATTTTTTGTCCACAAACAAATAATAAGGGCTATAAATTTGAGGCACAAAACCCAACACCTTTATATTTTGCTCGAATGTCTGCGTGTTTTCAATCAAATATGCCAATTTTATATCCGCCGCTGTACGGTGTAGAATTTGTAAGGGACGAATATCAAAAGATTGAATGCTACAGGATTGGTCAATCCCCAATGCCTTAATTTCCTTGACCACCAACGCCACAAACCGCTCAATAGGTGGCGTTTTTACCCCATCATAAGCAGGTTCGCTCTTGATTTCGATATTCCACTGTATTTTTTTATTGGGATAATATTGGCGCACGGCCTCCACTACTTCGCGCAAAGTAGGCTTATATACCCTTTGTTTTTGTTGGTCTTTAAAACGTGGATTCCCACGGCTGCCACAATCAAAATCACGGATTTCAGCCACCGTTTTTTCATAAATTAATTGTTTTTCAGCATCCATACTTTTAATGGTATCGCCATTGGGCAACAAACAAATACTAGCGTTAAACCAAGGTTCGTGGCTGACAATCAATTGGTTATCTTTTGAAACCGCTAAATCCAATTCCAACGTAGTTACTGCCGGATACTCCAAAGCATGCAAAAAAGCAGGGAGGCTGTTTTCGGGCATAAGGCCACGGCAACCGCGGTGTCCCTGCCAGTCAAAACCCGGAGGTGTTGCAATGGGTCGATTGCGTTCCGTAACCTTGCAAGACAGATAAGAAAGTGCGGTTAGCAGCATAAATAGGCTAATTTTTAAGCGGTTGTTTAAATTCATGTCAGAAATTTTGAACAAAGTTCGTAACAATATCTAACTTTGCGTTCTTTTTTGGAATGAGATTTTAATAAAGGTATAGATTTGGGGAGACGATTTTGTCACTATTAAGGCATGAAGAGGGCGTTTAGTGGTGCTAAACAACCGATGAATAACAAAAAGTGGGGCAAAACAAGGCCGCCAAATTTGTTCCTTTATTAAAATCTCATTCCTTTTTAAAAACGGGTATAGGCTAACGTTTAGCGTATTCGATATTTCTTCATTCCTAAAACAAATTCGATTTTATGCAATTTGATGCAAAAGAATTTTTATTTTCCCTACCGGGCAAAGTAAAACCCGAGGCCATAGATGGTCTAAGTACGCGCTTTCACTTTGAAATAGCCGATTCTGGTAGTTATACCGTAGCATTGGCCGATGGAAAACTAGAGGTAAGTGAAGGACTGAATGGAGAATCAAGTTGTACCGTAAAAACGAGTGCCGAGTCTTTAGGTAAACTGATCAAAGGTGATCTGAATCCCATGATGGCCATGATGACCGGAAAATTAAAAATTAGCAATCCTGGCGAAATGATGAAGTACGCCAAAATATTTGGATTAATGTAAATGGGCAAAATACGTGCTGCTATAACTGGTGTTCATGGCTGGGTGCCTGAAACGCGACTCACCAACGCCGATCTCGAAAAAATGGTGGATACCAACGACGAGTGGATCGTATCTAGAACGGGTATCAAAGAACGTCGTATCCTCAAAACGGAGGGCTGGGCCACCAGTGATATGTGCGCCGAAGCCGTAAAAGGGCTACTCGAAAAAACAGGTACAAAACCAGGTGAAATCGACCTGATTATCGTTGCGACAGTTACGGCGGATATGGTTTTTCCCGATACTGCTAATACTGTTTGCGATAAAGTAGGCGCAAAAAATGCTTTTGGTTTTGATATCAACGCGGCTTGCTCTGGGTTTTTATTTGCCTTGAGTACGGGCGCGCAATTTGTTCAAAATGAAACCTACAGCAAGGTAATTGTGGTAGGAGCGGATATGATGTCGAGTATTATTGATTATCAAGATCGAAATACGTGTATCATTTTTGGCGATGGCGCAGGTGCTGTCCTGCTCGAACCCCGCAAAGATGGCAATGGTATCATTGATTTTGTGCTGCGCGGCGATGGAAGTGGCCGTGAATTACTCCACATGAAAGCAGGTGGATCACTAAAACCAGCCAGCCACGAAACCGTGGACAATAGAGAACATTATGCGTATCAGGAGGGCAAACGGGTATTTGTACACGCCGTAAAAGGCATGACCAGTACCACCGAAGAAGTCCTGCGCCGTAATAAAATGACCACCGATGACGTAGCCTGGGTAGTACCGCACCAAGCCAATATGCGTATCATTACCACCGTTGCAGA
>JAAFHO010000883.1 GCA_013297575.1 Chitinophagales bacterium | reverse complement strand
TTGTACGGTAATTCGGATCACATTGATTTGCTGTCGTATGTGCAATATTTGATGGACCAGCGGCTCTATCCTTCCGATTTTTTTGTGCAGCAAATAGCGCAGCATTTTCCCAATGAACGCTCATTTTTGGCTATGCTTTTGGCGCGTACGGGCAGTTATTTAGCGTGGGTTTGTTTTTTTGCACATGCTTTTTTTGGGGTGTTGCTTATTGTGGGTTTGTTCCGGCTGGCGCAACGTTATATCGCTGAAAAAGCGCTGGTTTGGTTTGCGTTGTTCCTTTTGCTTTTTCCATTGTCCTTTTTCACGTTGGGCGGCAATGACCTGATTTATAATTTATTTGTCAATAGCAATCCTGCTAAGGCGTGTGGTGCGTGGGCATTCCTATTTTTTTTGCAAAAAAGGTATCGAAACTATACGATTTTAGTCATATTGTCCACTTTGTTTCACCCAATGGTGGGGCTGCAAGTATTTGTGTTGACGGTGATGGCTTACGCAATGGATACACTTAAAAATGGTGTTCAGTGGCAGCGGAGCATGTTGTTGGGTATGTTGGTGTACGCCTGTACCGCCGGACTATTTATCGCATCTATTTTTTATAATTATCAATCTCAACCCATATCGGGTGCGTTACTGACCGAAATTATCGGCTTTAGATTGCCACATCATTTTATCCCTTCACGGTTTGGTTTGTTGAATTATCTTTTGTTAGTACCTTTGTTTGTCAGTGGGTTGATATATTTTTTTCGGCGGGATAGCATGGTTTTTTATTTGTTTTTGAGCAGTTTAGTACCTGCGGTGGCTTATATTATAGGTGTAGAATGGCTACATTGGTCGGTATTGTTTACGACGCAATGGTTCAAGACAACGATTTGGATTAAAGCCTTTTCGGTGTTTGCTTTGGTGGCCATGTTGAGTAAATATGTACCTCGTTTTTTGCTCCAATGGTATAAAAAAGGGAGTATTCCTGTCGCAATTGTATGTTCATTGTGCCTAATTGCACTCATGCTGCGTTACCCCGAGGGACTTGTGGGGAAGCGGGTTTATCATTTCCCTTTTTCAACTTATGCGCTTACCGATGAAATGGATATAATGCAGCAAATACGACAAAAACTGCCTAATGATGTGCTTTTTGTACAATCTGGTAGCATTACCTCCCTCAAGTTTTTTGGCGCACGCAGTAGTTACGTCGATGTAAAAGCCGTGGTGCACCAGCAACAAGGATTTAAAGAATGGTATCGGCGTGTACAGCAAGTATATGGTTTGAATGCCATTAACCGCGACAATTCAAAAATGTTATTTTATCAAGCAGATGATCAATTTTATGCTTCCACTACCGAGCATTTTTTAGCCTTAAAAAAAGAAGGCGTGACCCATATTTTGACCTTGCATACACATAATTTGAATTTTCCAGTGGTATTAAAAAATAATACGTACAAAGTATATCAAATACAATAAAAATAATAATACCTTTGCTGCTGCTTATTAAGTCCAAATACTTAAGTTCCGAAGCAAATTAATACCACACTACCCACACCTCACTCCTGTATTTTCTAACATCAATACTTAGTTACTACCGCTTTATGGATAAATCATATATCCTCAACACCTATCCCTGGCTCTACGACAATACGCCCAAACAAGTTATCATGGGCGATGACCTAGATGCTGTATTAAGTACCGTTTTGTACTTAAAAAACAACCCAAATGCGCAGTTAGTGGGCATTTATACGGGTTATAGCACTTTGTTTTTCAATCCAGATGTGGATCCGTCCAATTGTATTTATATTGATTTGGATATTTATCACCACAAATGCCGCTCGCTAGGCCACCATATTGTCAGGATAAATGATTCCGATGCTTTAACTGGTTTTTCCAATAGTTGTAACCTGAACGAATTGGCTGGACGTTCTTTGAGTCGGAATTTTGAACAAAAATACCCACTAGGCACAGTGCATTTTTTAATGTGGCTATACAATACAGATTTACCGCAATTGCGTTTTGCCGAGCCATTGGTTTGGCTGGTGGATTCGTCGTTTATTAATGGCCAATCACATCGGTTTCGCAAGAATATGGGTAATTGGGTCTATAATTTGATGCCATCAGAAACTTTAAAACAAGGCTTTTATGCCATTGATACACCCGAGTTTGAATTTGAGGTGGAGGCATTACAAAATTATTTGAAAGAATGCGGGCTGAATAAAGGGTTTGGACAAGTACACTCCCGATTTATGAAATTGAGTGGTTTTCAAGGCCAACCGAGTAACAAAGCGCGCGCAGAAGATCTTTTGGAATGGATCAGCAAGATGATGCAAATAGTGGCCTTATTAATGGATTGGCAAGTGCAGCCGAACCAAATGAATATTGCGGATTTGAGTGGTGTTATTGAAGGTAAGAGAGGGTCCAATTCCGTCGTTTCACTATTAGATTA
>JAAFHO010000886.1 GCA_013297575.1 Chitinophagales bacterium | reverse complement strand
GCAACCTTCATGAATTTCCCAAGTGACCACTGGGGCATGTTGACGATAGAGGCTTCTTGCCCAATAAACGGGCCAACCTCCGGTATGTGGGCACTGATCTGCGATAGACTTGATCTCTGCCCATACCTCCTCCGGCACTTCGGCTAAACCTTCCGACCATAAGCGATAGGTAAGTAACAAGTTATTGACCATTAACTCATTTTGCTCATACACATAATTGGCTTCCAATGACTTCATTTTTAAAGCAATATCGTCGGAATGAGCAACACGTTGGTCTTGCGCATACTTTTCGTAGCCATTCACCGACCGAATGACCCAATCCAACTCCGCGTTCAGTTGGGCAAGCATTTTTGTTCGTTCCGCACCATCCGGAGCATCTAACCAAATACTTATAGCATCTCCTAGAGTATTGATCTTTTCCGATAATTTACCAAATTCTATTTGGGAAAAATCACTGCCTTGTGTAAGCTCGGATATACGATGTTGAATGCCCGCAAGATCACCCAGAAGTAAAGTGGACTGGTTCGTAAAAAACAAATCCATTGCGGGGTCTTGTTTCAATGCCTGTTTTGATTCGATACGTTGAAACAACCGTTGTGCGGCCATCCATTGGTACGCATCGTTTCCAAAACCATCACCCGCCACAATCCGTTCTGTTTCTCGGATTCCGCCCCCTTCACTGCCGCCACCTGTACCCAAGAGCGGTGTTGGTTGGCTACAAGTATTGCAATCTAATGGCGTATCGTCTTGCTGAACAAACCAATCCGTGGGTATGCCGGTATTCAGGGTATAGGTTGTATTGAAAACCGGGATATTTTTTTGAATAAATCTCGACTGATTTATATAATCTTCAAAAAATCCCTCATCGTGATAAGCCTCACTTCCATTCCAAGTATTATTCAACTGATCCTGCTCACCAATGATAGTAGTTTGGTGTGTGGAAAAATTAGGGTCAGTGTTGTCCGCCCAAAGGTACAAGCCAGTAGCATCGTTGTTGATATTAGAACATTTTAAATCGGTGGTGGAGCATTCGCCTGCGAAGTAGAAGCCGTGTTCCGAGTGGTTGTCGCTAAAATTATTACAAAAATTATTAGAACCATTTTCTATAACAAACCCATTTCTATTGGCATTGGGATAACCGCCCGAAGGCCCGTAATCTGCAATATTCGTAAAAATAATTCTCACTTGATCCCTGAGCAAAAACGCCTTTTTCCAGGTCATACAACTTGTTGAGTCCGATATTCATACCCTCACAATTATTCATGTAAATGCCCCAAGTTTTATTCGTTGGAAAGCTATTTTTAATCGTGTTGTCATAAACAATACCTTTTTTACAACCATCTAAAAGGATACAGGCCCTCTTATTTAACTCAGTGCTAAATGGCCCTAAGTACAGTTCAACAGAAGGGTTATTGAAAATTTTTAAATCTTGCGGAACGGGTGTATTATAAATACCTATTCCTAAATCCAGTGCTTTTATCCTGTTGTTATTTATGATAATAGAACGATAATTACCCCCCGAAACTGCTATGCCAAAATTACTAGAATAAATTTGACTTGAATAGGTTGCAATACTGTTATCTTCGGCTGTAAGACTAGAACCTTTGGCAGCAATACCTCTGGACAACTGTTGCATCTTGCATTTTTTTACACGAGCAACGCGACAATCTTTTGCATATACACCGTGGTTGCTCAATCCCAAATTACCCGAGGCGTTTGGTGGTGTATATTCTAAAAGATTACTAAAAAAAGAACCATTTACCTCAAAGCCTGCATTAATCGAAATTATCCCATTTCTAATACCATCAAAAACATTATTTTCCCCAATTTTGAATACAGAATTGAATTTATTTAGAAAAACTCCAGCATAACCTTTAGTACCCGGTTCTGGGAATTGCCCATCAAAAGGAAATTTCAAAACATCAGAACAAACAAATGAATTCCCTTTAAATGAATTTACCAACACCCCATTAGGCTGCCCAGCCATTGGTTCAGGTAAATATACGCCTACATAATTTTTGTCAAAAATGTTTCCATCTAACCAAATAGTACTTTTATAGCGAGGCTCTACAGCCCATTGTGCATCATAGATTTTTGATGCTTTCATGTCTAAAAGGCCATAGACCACTATGCCTTTCCACATGTGATTACATCCTCGTAAAACACTACCACCTGTAATTGTTAATTTAATATTGGCAAGGATCTCTATTTCAGCACCTTTGTTCATGATAACGGTACAATTATCTAGGCTGAGGTCCTCGTTAATTACCAACTTTCCTTTCACTGATATACATCTGCTATTCAACACTGGAGATGATATAAAATTAGATATATAATTAAAACTGTTTGAGTTATTACCAATAGGTATGCTATTAGCAGCTGTACAAGGACAGGCAGTTGGGTCAACGCTACAATCCTGC
>JAAFHO010000882.1 GCA_013297575.1 Chitinophagales bacterium | reverse complement strand
AGTCTGTCCTTGTGCTGGTGGAATACAAATCGTCATAATATTGGTCAATGTCCCCGTAGGAATGGAGCCGCTCGTATGCGTGACCTGAAAAAGTGTACCATTGGCAATAATGCCAAAAGGCGCAACTGACCAATTGGGTGCCACACTAGTAACAGGTATCGGCAAACTACTACTGATTAAAAAACTAGTCATTGTCCCCGCAGGCGTATTATTCAATATGGAGATATTAAAACAGCAACTATCCAAGCCAAATGGACCGATATGCGAGGCAAAAACATCCAAAGAATCGCAATTCGTACCGCCGCAAGTAGGCAATATTAGGCAACTATCTTTGCAATAATAGGACGCAAGAGGCGTGCCAATGGACAATGTATAACACCACGTACTACCGGCAGGTAAGGTGCTAGTCATATTCACGCAATAGGTTTGTTGGCTATTGGGCGGCACATTTACCGGGATGGAAGATGGGAGTGTAACACCCGCCGTTGTTGAAAATGGAAGCAACGTAACCACCAAAGGCGTACTTTGGGTATTGGTCATTGTAACACAGTACTGCAACTGGTTATTGACACAAGTGACCGATTCAGCGGTAACCATATCGCAGGGCGATGGATCAGATGGGCAGTTAAATTGTAGCGTATCGATACAAATAACCACGCCATTTTTGTCTTTCCAATAAACATATACCGTATTGTTGGTCGTATTTGGAATACAATAGGAGTATAGCTGTGGAATAAATCCAGTTGGGATACTTCCACTACTGTGTGTGAGTTCTAGCGCATTGCCAAATGGAGATATTGTGGTAGCATAACCAGCGACCATTCCATCTACAAAATTTAAGGGGCTACCATCACCGCTTTCAAACACCACAGATGAAATACTGTCGGCAGGTGCATTGTTTTGCAAATGAATCAACCAACAGCAACTATCAGAAACAGGCGTTTGGGTCAAAGGCTCTATGAGTGTCTGCACATCGGTACAGTCCCAACAGAAGGGAATTTGTAAACAGATCGTATCCGATTCAAAACAACACCAATCATCATCAGATGTACTACCATGAAGCCGCACCTCTATTTTGATGGTTGCGCCAGGTACAACACCGCTCCCCGATACGTTAAAATTGATGGTTTCAGTTCCCAAATAAAGTAGTGGTGGAGAGAAGATGATATTATTTGGAAATACAGTTACCCCACTTGTAATACTATTCATCATCAATGAAGTTGCGGTATGGGGAGGCGTACTTTGGTTTTGAATGGTCACACTATAATTCAAGGAATTATTAAAATTGGGGCTACAAGGGTTGCCATCCAATAAAATATCCGTCACGCCTACACAACCGTTATCTCCAGATGGGCAATCGTATATCAAAGTATCCGAACAAGCCACAATGGAATCGCCATTTGCATTGGAAGTGTACCAATTGACGATAATGATTTGGGGCATTTCGCCTACATTAATATCTGACAGACAAAAATTGATAAGACCCGGTATTGTTCCACTTGGAATGGTACCTGATGTATGTTGCCATTGAACGCAATTGGCCGTAGATTTTACGACCGACCAGTCTAATGGACTTGGCCCTCCTGTAAAATGCGAGCCGATATTCACGCCCGGCGTTGCAGAAACAATTTCTATGGCGGTGAAATAACTCAATGGGCAATTGTTCACAATATCCAGCGAATGACAGCACTTACCCGAAGGCGCAGGATTGGGGTCGAGGTTGTTTGAAACAACACCATTCAAGTCGCATGGCGTACAACAAGGGGTCAAGGTTACACAGGCATCATTGGGCGAAGTGCAACACATATTGCTGTTCCATATACTCGTTTCCATACAAAAATTATACGCCGAAGTAATTGGAACTGAACTTACTACGGTAACACAAAGCGTATTGTCGCAAGCGCCCGACAACAAACCCGGTGATAATGAAATTCCAATAGATGGCTGGGGAATAGCCGTTAAACCACACGGTAAAAATTTAATATTAGGATCCTGAGAGGTCAATACCACTTGAGCAGCTGTAAAACCTGAATTATTACAAATACTGAATTTTAACTCGTATTTATAAGGATTTATAGAGTCGCATTTTACACTTAGTTGCTCAAAAGTGGAGCAAGAATCATCCATAGATGGCGGATCACAATAGAATTTTAAAGTATCTCGGCAAGCAACCTGTGGAATATCGGTAGGGCCTGGCTCCCAAAAAGTCACTTCTACGCATTGTGGAAATTGACTGGCATTGGTAATGTTACCAAGGCAGAACTTAAGTACGTCGTTGTAATTACCCGCTGAAATACGTGCCCGACCAGGTACTGCATCTCTGATACATACTTTTGTACCATTCGACAAGGTATCTAGTTTCAAACCCGCCGCATTCAGCATCGTTGTATTGAATATAACGCCTGGTGTTAGCATGTCAAAACACACAAA
>JAAFHO010000881.1 GCA_013297575.1 Chitinophagales bacterium | reverse complement strand
CAAATAATTAATTGCTCCAAAATTAGTATGCAATCGTATATGTACGGTATAAACCGGTAGATATTGTTTGGAAATAAAAAATAATCTCAATTTCTCAATAGATACATGTGGCTCTAGGTTACCCCCTTGGTATTCATCTTTCATTATATTAACGCTGAAGTCCAACATTTGTACCAATTATACCGATACCCCTGTGTTAAACCAACAAAGTATATGATTACCATTAGTATCAATGATATAAGCATTGTCTAATGTGGGTTTAAATACATGTTCAAAATACCGCTCCGATTTCACTGCATCCACCTTGCTCCTTGATAAGCGGTTCACCAACAAAAGTCCTCCGGGTTTTAAAAGCGACACACAATCGGCCAAAAAAACCTTTGTTTCAAACACCTCCGGCGTTTGGTTATCTTCAAACAAATCAACAATCACCATATCAAAAGTATCTTCGCATACTTCCACAAAAATTACAGCATCGGCGGTAACAATCTCTACTGAACTTTCCAAGCGGGAAAACGTGTAGCGGTCGGCCAATTCAGATACGGCCTCGTCCCATTCTACGGCTGTATAATGGTATTTTTGTTGGTGTTTTTTTTCTAAAATATAGGGGACACTACCCAAGCCCAAGCCCAGTAATAATACATCTTGATAACCTAAGTTTTCAGGCTGCAATTGCGTGAAAGCACGTGTAAAATTATGGTAAAGGTCGTCCCAGGAATAAATGGCATTACCGCTCAATAATTGTAAGCGGCCACGATCGAGCATGACGGTCAGTTCAGGGTTATATTCCGAGGCTGATTCTTCCAACCGGATAGGGGTAAGATAAGACAACCATCTTTTCCAGAAGGGGATTTCCATGTAAAACAGCTCCTTTGAAGGGGGTAAAGGGGGCCTACCGCTTTTCTATTTTTTGAGTAGCGATCGTTTTTTTATTTTTATCCTGCAAATGGATTAAATAAAGCCCTTTAGGCAAATCAGCAATATAGTAGCGTTCGTCTTTTACAAATTCGAACTCACGTACATTGCGACCCATAATGTTAAATACGGAGATATAACTAGCCGTTTCGCCTAATTCTCCTACCTGAAAATATTCAGTTGTGGGGTTAGGGAACACTTTTAGTGGTGTGCTCTTCGCAGATTGCGCCATTGCGCAAACGCTAAGAACAAGGGTAAAAATAAATGAAAGTATAATTTGTTTCATGCTCAAACTTTTAATCGTTTTGGAAATCGGACGCAATATATAGCCTTAGAGCGCATTTATGGTTCATTGGTTGCTTCTTTTTTCAAAAGATTAACAAAATTGACACAATATTATCAGAATCAATCGTTTCATCGTCTCTTAAACTTACAAATTGGCCTTCACCGCACTATGATTCGCACTTTTGCCTTACTTTCATTATTCTTTTTTTTCGCGCCTTATCGGTCTTTATCTCAAACTAATTTTACTACGGTAAAAACCACCAGCGAAAAAGCCGTCAAAGCCTTCAAAGAAGGCCGAGATGCTATGCAAGTGGGCGATGCCGCTGCTGCCATACGTGCCTATCGCAAAGCAGTAGAAATTGACCCCAACTTTATCGACGCTTGGATTTACCTCGGTGGCGCGCACCGCGAATCCAATCATTGGCCGGAAGCGGAAACGGCTTTTGAAAAAGTACTCGCCCTTAGCCCTTCGTACGAAGTGCGCATATATCAAGCGTTGGCTACTGTGGAATGGGAGCAAGATAAATACGCCGAAACTGCCGAACACCTAAAAATTTATTTGCAAAGCGATATCGGTAATATCCGCGACCGAACCACTGCCGAAAAACGGTATAATGATGCCGTTTTTGTGGCCGAGGCGATCCAACATCCAGTTCCATTCAATCCAGAACTCCTCAGCGGTGCCATTAATACCGCCGATGGAGACGAATATTTTCCAGTGCAAACCGCCGATGGACAATGGTTGATTTTTACCCGAAACACCAACGATGATGAAAACTTTTATATCGCCAAAAGATCCGATACCGATAAGGAAGAGTGGGAAACGGCCCAACCTTTGGAGGGCGTAAATACCTCGGAAAACGAAGGGGCGCAGGCGATTAGCCCCGATGGTAGTTGGATTGTTTTTACGGCCTGCGACCGCCGGAATGACGGCTCTCAAGGCAGTTGCGACCTTTATTGGTCACAAAAAAAAGGTGATACTTGGAGCAAAGCACAACCTTTCAGTAATGTCATCAATTCACCCGCTTGGGAATCGCAACCTACCATCAGTGCCGATGGCAAAACCATTATCTTTGCAAGCAAACGAGAGGGCGGATTGGGAGAAGCCGATATTTACGAAACTACGCGGCAAGCAGGCGGGAAATGGAGTACACCACGCAATCTTGGTGCTAATATTAATACGCCGTTTACGGATTGTTTGCCTTTTTTACACCCCGACGGACAAACCCTT
>JAAFHO010000880.1 GCA_013297575.1 Chitinophagales bacterium | reverse complement strand
TTGCTGGAGCGGGGATATAATTTTGTGGAAGTACCGGAGGCGGAATTTGAAATGGCCTGCAATGTATTGGCCCTCGCTCCGCGCCAATGTTTGATGTTGAAGGGTTTTCCGGTGACAAAACGTGCGCTGGAAGCGGCCGGTTGTACTGTATTTGAGTACGAGGGTACAGAAATCAGCGCAAAAGGTGGTGGCGGGCCTACTTGTTTGACGCGGCCTGTTTGGAGGAAGAACCCCTATCCCCTATCGGAATCGGTTGGTCGGTGAGGTAGAATGCCTATCTAAGAAAGTCTTAGTCTATCCATACTGGTTAGTCTATCCAAAAATGGGCTATCCTTACTAATCGGATTATAACGAAGGTCAAGATGACTTAAATTGGTAAGATTTTCTAAAAATGACAGGTCAGTAATTTGATTATCGCAGAGATTTAATTCTATCAAATTGGTCAAGTTTTTCAAAAACGACCCGTCTGAAATTTGATTATCGCGCAGATGAAGGCTGTGCAAATAGGTTAAATTCGCCAAAAACGATCCATCTATGATTTGATTATCGCGCAGATGAAGCATTTGTAAATTCGTTAGGTTGCGTAAAGACGCCCCATCAATAATTTGGTTTTCACGAAGGTTAAGCCTTTGTACATTTGTTAGCGTTTCTAAAAACAGTCCGTTTACTATTTGATTTTCGCGTAAGTCGATTTCTTTCAAATGCCCTAAATTACCCCAAAATGATCCGTCGTTGATTTGATTTCCACGTAAGTTCAACGTGTGCAAATTCGTCAAATTTTCTCCAAATGGTACATCTATAATCTGATTATAACTAAGGTCTAACTGTTGCAGATGCGTCAATTTATCCAAAAATGACACATCGCTGATTTGATTATTATTTAGGCCAATCCATTGCAAATTCGTTAGTTTTTCGACAAAAGAAATGTCCTTGAGTTGGTTCTTACTCAAGTCAAGCCTTTTTAAACTTGGTAAATTTTCTTTTAATTGCCAATTACTGATTAGGCTTCCGCTAAGATTTAGTGCTTTTAAATTCGTCAATTTATCCAAAAACGCGAGGTCACTGATTGGGTTTCCACCGAAATCTAATGTTTCCAAATTTGTTAGATTATTCAAGGATGACGTGCTCTCGATCTGATTACGATTTAGGTTTAGCGTTTGTAAATTTGTTAAATTACTTAAAACCGACACACTTTTAATCTGATTATTACTTAAATTTAGCGTATGTAAATTTGTTAAACGACTTAACTGCGACACTTCAGTAATTTGATTTTCATAGAGATTAAGCGTTTGCAAATTAGTGAGGTTGCTTAGAAATGATACGTCAAAGATTTTATTTGTATGGAGGTCAAGCGTTTGTAATTTGGTTAAGTGACGCAAAAACGATGCATCATATATATAATTTGCACTGAGATTCAACGTTTGCAAATCGGTGAGATTGCTCAAAAAAAATAAATTTCGGATTTGATTACCTGCGAGAAAAAGTGCTTGCAAATGAGGCATATTTTCTAAAAAAGACAAGTCTCTTATCTTATTTCCAGTGAGGTTCAGTGATTGTAAATTCGTCAGTTTGCCTAAAAATGTAGTATCCTCTATTTGATTATTTTGTAAATCCAGCGATTGTAAACTTGTTAAGTTTTCTAAAAATACCCCATCAATGATTTTCTCAGAGCGGAATTTTAGCGTTTGAAGACATGGCATTTTATTCAAAAATGACAAATTGCTGATTTGGTTACACTGAAAATCAAGTGTTTGCAAATTTGGGATTTTTCCCAAAAACGCTCCATCTCTGATTTGATTGTTACTAAGAAAAAGCGTTTTCAACTGCATCATGTTTTCCCCAAATGGCCAATTGTCTATATGATTGCTTGCTACGTAAAGGGTGTGTAAATTTGGGAGTTTCTCTAAAAAAGACCAATCACTAATCTGAGTTCTACCGAAGGAAAGTGTATGTAAACTCGTCAGGTGCTCCAAAGATGATCCATCCCTGATTTGACTAGAAATGAGGTCAAGTGTAGTCAATTCGGTAAGGTTTGCCAAAAAACGGGTATCTTTTATATCCCATTGCACACTGCTTCCGCCACCAAATACCAATTTTTTGAGTCTAATTGGGAAATAATCAGCCCTTGGCGTATTGAGCCAATTGTAACTACCCGTAATATTTTGACTTTGAATCCATTCTCCTTTTTCCAAATCCCACCACTCATTCGACAAAATCAAAGTCTCCAACCAATCCATATCAGACAAGTCAGGCATTTCGCGCAGGCCACAGCGTCCGAGGTCGAGGTATCCGCTGCGGGTTTCGCGTTCTTTTTGGATGAGTTTTTGGGCGAGTTCAGTCATGTTTGCAAATATATTTTATGGCCAGTATTTTTATCAAGAAAAGCCCTTTCAGTCGCCACGGTAGCGTAGGTTATGCTCTTGCCTTGCAAAAG
>JAAFHO010000088.1:3175-13182 GCA_013297575.1 Chitinophagales bacterium | reverse complement strand
TACCCGCAACCAAAACAACCCCGGCGGCATAATTGAATTATGGGTAGATATGTCGATAGGTATATTAATTTGAACAATACCTGTTGTACTGAAGCGGTTGGTATGATCGGCCAAAAGCATTTCCTGCCCGAGGGGTTGCCAATAATTGTCGTGCAAGTAAGACCATTGGATATCGAGTGCATCACTCAGCATTTTTTGTTTGCTTTCTTGAATATGGAACAGCATAGATATAGCATAACCAGGTTTGACGGCTTCCAACCCGATAAACAAGTAGCCATCTTCTTCATATTGCGGCAACAACCAAGGAGAAACTACCTTGCCCTGCGCAAATATTTCTTGCTGACCAAAAGGGTGTAAGCAAAAAACTTTTTCACCCGCAGCCATGTCATTATTCCCCGATTCCAATGGCCGCATATTCAATACGGTATTGGCTGTATAAGACACGCGCAACTTACTGATAATGGGCGTATAGGGTTCGCGTGGCAATTTGGTATCTTGGTCTTTTTTACCAAAGCGGCCCATGAATCCCGTCGGGCGGCTTTGCGCAATCATCGCCTCTGCAAATAGGCGTGGATAATCGGCATGCCCAAAAGCCATATTTGGATGACACAGTTGCAACTTTAGGTAACCAGATCGGATAGCACTGGTGTAATCTGGCAAGGTGCGCATCTCATAATCTACTTTTAACCGAAGCCGATTCAGGTCGATAGTCGTAATATCTGTGTTACCTGATAACCTACCCTTGGGGCCATTGCTCCCAAACAAATCAAAAACTTGTTGTTGTTCGGCTTCAGAGGGGCTAAAACTGTGGTTAGAAATAGCACTCAAACGAACTTGAAAACTGGAATTATCAATTTTTGCCCCATAATCTTGATAATATTCAGCAAAACCTTCCTGTAAATCGGGCAGGTTATTCCATTCCATATACATAGAAAGGTCGGTTAGTTTCTTTCTGAACAGTTCGGCATGTCCCACCAAAAAATAGGTATTGCGCTTAGGCAATGGTCCCAAAGGAGCAAATGGTGCAGCACCATCCAATAGTCCTAATTCATTGTATAAAGTGAGCGATTTGAGTCCTTTTACGCGTGCTTCGATACCGATAGATGCCAGTTGGAGTGGGCCGGTAAAAGAATACAGGTAAGTGGCGTGGTCGGGATTGAGCAATATTTTAATCAATGGCCTGTCTGTGTCAAATGCCGTTCCTATCAACTCCGGTTTATTGTCTGTGATGGCTGGATCGTCTTGCTGGAGGATCAAAGTAAGCGTGATGGCATCTTGCTCTAGCCATTTATCACTAGAATTTAATCGCAAATGCGTAATTTGGAACCAACCGTGTACACCAGTGGCATATACATTGAAGGCTTTGGTAAATACTTGAGTAGCCACATCATTGGCTTTTTTACCCGATTTGCGTTCAATATCTGCTAAAAGATTAAATAGATGGCTAAATGAATCGGATGTAAATTGAAATACCAAGTCGATTTCTCGGTGTCCTTCGCTCAAGGCAAATATCGGTGCTGCAATCACAAAACCGATTTCAGCATCGATCATCCTTCTATCGCTGATATTTTTTTGGAGTTGCTCCTCGCCAAAAACAGGCCAAGTTTTGTCCTCCACACTAAAAGCTTGCCCCAACCCATCGCGCGAATTCGCAACTGGGGCAACATATATACCATTGACCAAATTATATGAACTTTCGATCCCCATCACATTGTATCTACTCACGTATAGTGTTTTTAAGGCAGCAATACGAGCCTGTGTCAGCACTATATCTGTTGTAGTAGCGTAATGCGATGGCAACCCTTGTTCATTTACACTGGCCAATAGCAATGTACCTTTTTCCAATCGACAGGTATCGGCTTGCTCCGCCAATTGGAAACAAACGGTGGTTTGGTCGGGAACAAGTGGGCTTAGTTGTTGTTCGAGTTGGTCAAAATAATAGTAGTGTAGGTGCTGCAATGGATAGGTATTCAACTGATTGCGCACGTGCTTAAACACCTGTAAAAAGGATAATAACAGCCCAATATGTGGATCGTGGTCGTTTTTGTGCTCCAATGAATCCCGAAACCAGCCTTCGGCTTTACCCACAACAACAGTCATGGTAAATTGTAGGCGCTGAAAAGTTTTTCTCAACACTTCCAAAGCTTCATCGAGTTTCTTTATTTTTTCTTCATCGAGTTCCTCTTTTTTTTCTTCATCGAGTTCCTCTATTAATACAGGTTCATCTAGTTTCCAAATAGGGTGAAAACCCTCTAATTTTTTTTCTAAATCACTTATTATAATAAAGTTTTGGTAGCCTAAGTTTTTTAAAAAGTCTTTGTACTTATTTAACCCCGCGCTGAGTTCCGATTGGATGGCTTGTTCCAAAATAGTAGTAACAGGGCTTTCTTTTTCCCATTGGAGGAGCAATTCTGCATCACAGTACCATTTATTGAGGCGTTTGGCAATGTCAATCGTTAGATACAATAATTCGGCAAAGGCCTTTTGCTTTCCTCCGACACCCCAACTAGCATAGTATTTCCTAATCGTTTTTCGGATGGCTTTATCCCAGTTTTCGGGTCGTTCTACCAAGATGGAGGCAAGGAAAACACTAGGATCTTTCTCTAGGAAATTTGCCCAAGTAGCACTCGACGATTGTTGATCCGTATTAGGGAAACGAACCAATTGGGCGGCACGGGCCAAAAAGGCAAGCCAATCGTGTATTTCACGGTCATCGATAAGGATACCCTCTGGCATCAAAGCCTTGAGGGTTCTTTCATCACGTGAACTTCCCCGGAAAGTAAAGTTTTTATTTTTCTGGTTCAAGTTCATAATACGACGCTCGTGCCTTCCTGTAAATAAAATGGATATACGATATTTGCCCTTGAATTGGTCTGAATAACGGTATATTCCACGTGAATATGAATAATTCCGGGATCAATGGACTCGATATGCACCGTTGTGTTTTCGACCTTTACCCGTGGTTCAAACAAATAAATTGCCTTGTTGACCAAAGCGATCATTTCAAAACGGAGTGCTTCGTTAATTCGCTCAAATACCAACCTTTGCAGGTCGCAACCAAATTCGGGGAACATGATGCGTTCGCCTGGTGTTGTTGATATCAATAAAAAAAGGCTTTGCTGGATATCCGCTTCATCCGAAACCATATCTAAAGCGCGGTTTTTCTCGCGTACTGTGGGTGGAAAACTCCATCCAGTCCCTAAAAATGATTTTTGCATATTTGATGATCCTTTTTTAATTGTCCTTTATCCCCCAATAAGCACTGTTGGAGCGCCTAAAACGATAGTCCCTCCATGTGCTGTGGAATCACCCATTCGGGCTGCTGGTTTACCGCCAATTAAAACCGTTGCAGAGCCTTTGATAATGCTATCGGGTGGCCCTACACATACACAATTGTCGCCCATGACTGCGGCTGGCATTCCCGCGATCAATACAGTTGGCACTCCAGGGCCTACTATTGGGCCACCTACATGTGGAATAGGCGGCAGCCCGGGGGTAACCATGGGGCAGGTGTGCATATCTGTTAATCTTGCTGCTGGTGGCATCGTATTTATGTTAGTTAATCATGACTATTGCACCTTTTACAGTGGTTTGCCCGCTGGCTTTTAGTTCCGCACTTGCACTTCCTTGCGCCGAGAAGGCGATCTTTGCTTTGGCATTAACATTGAGTCCTTCTAGGCTAATATCTCCTCCTGATGATTTTGCGTCTATTTTACCCGTTGCATCTAGCGTAATAGACCCTGTTGCTTTAATATTAATGTCCTTTGGGCTATTGAGGCTGATACCCGAACTGTTCATTTCTACTTTATTGCTATTTTGATCCATTAGTGTAATGGATTTATCTTTATCCGACAAAGTAAATGTATTATTCCCCGGTGTTTTGATGGTCAATACCTTGTCTTTATCGTTCATTTCTAGTGTAAGGCCATTTTTGGTCACTATTGCTTTTATGGTGTTTTCCTTATCGGGTGTATAAGGTGCTTTAATTTTGCTGCTGTACAACATGCCTAAAATGACCGGAAAACGCGGGTCTTCGTTCAAAAAACCAAGTATTACTTCATCGCCCACTTCTGGTAGGAAAAAACTGCCTTTTCCACTAGTGGCGTAAAACTGTGCCATACGCGCCCAAATACCTGCGCCAGTTGGCTCAATCACGGGAACATCTACTTGGATTCGGAGTTGTCCGTTGGGATCAGCATCTATTTTTTTAACCGTTCCGTTTTGTAATCCGTGGATGGCAGGTAGTAATCCGCCTGTGGCAGGAGCGCTTACTGATCGTTGTTCTGTTGTCCAGGCAGCAGACAAGCCAAAACCCACTGTTGTTTCCCAATTACCATCCCGAACATAGTGCCGGAGGGAAGTGACCAATGCGTCACCGTTGAAACGTTGACCAAAACCATTGAGGGATACTATCGTATTCAATTTTGGCAATGTACTGCCCTGAAAGGTAATGCTACCCTGTATCGCATTGAGTCGAGACCGAAGCAAGTGTGCATCGGCCAAGTCTTTGAGTTCATTTTTGTCCAAAGGTGCTGTTGTGGCTAGGTCGGTCGCTACAAATCCCATTTCCCCTCCCAAATCTTTGGGTTTGATATTGCCCGGCGATGTGTTCGTTGGTTCTGATGATTTGCCCTCTACCATGGTCTGTGTTTTCATATCCCAAGCCTTACAAGATACCGTGGTTGCTTGTTGTCTTGCTTCTATATTTAGGTCATAGGAAAATACATTGTCCTCGAAATTGATTTTTAGTACTGCTGCGCCGCCAACTGTTGGTTTTTGGGCAAACACGGTGTCGTTATCGGTATATACCAATAAGCCATTTGCGGCGGCTCTTGTAAGCACAAAATCCCAGTCATTGGCCTGATACTGAACAACTTGTGGGTGTTTATAACTGGTGCTATCTACTTTGGCGGTTAGGCTATGTTTCCCAATAACAGCACTCATAATTGCGCTGTCTTGTTGTTCTTGATAATAAGCACTGCGGCATCCTGTAGTCATTTTTACGGCATTATCGCTACACCTCAGTATTAGCTCATTGAATTCGCTATCCATGTTTTTGATACCTACGTTGACAATTTTACCACTAAAAGCGGTATTTTTATCGTGTACATAGCCCAGTTTTATTTCAATCTTATTACCGGGCACTATATCACTGGATTCGCTCATCTCAAACGTACGATCATCTCCGTCACCAATGGGCAACCAAAAGGATATTTTTGCCGTTCCAATCTTGTTCATGCTTCTATCTATCTCAATTGACGTGGGTGTATAATGGTCTTTCAAAGGTTGACCATTCACGCGTATCTCGATAGAAAGCACCTCATCATCAGCACCTGTCAATTTTTTAAGTGGCATACTTACTATAATTTTAAACTTTTGTAAAATATTGATAAGCCAAAGAGATCGACTCTGCCGCAATTTCGCTTTGCTTTGCATTGAGGCCATTCACTTCCCATTTTACTGGATAAGCACGGACAAATTGCCAGGACATGAGTGGGACTTGATAACTGTTCAACAAATGAACAATGATGTCTTCCGTTTTGATTTTTTTCCCCGGTCCCATTGCATTGAGGCCACTAGAAAGATGGGTGCGGCACCAATCGCCAAAAGGAGAAGAGGCAACGATAAGTCCCCGTTTTAATTCCAAATTGCTATCGAAAGACGTGCGTGCTGGCACTTTATGGACAAATCTGTTTTCGCCGCCTTCCGTTATGGAATCAAATTTCATACTGGCATTGATACCCGAAACCTCCTGAAAACCGGCTTCAATACCCGTAAAATTAACTAAAGGGTTGCCGAGTATTTCTACTGAAAATAAAAAGCCATAAGGCAATATTGCTGCTGGTGATATCTGTGGCATAAGTAGTTCGTTATTTAGTTTCTTTTGCCGATATTACCTGAATGGCCAATACGACAAAACGCATGATGTACAATCCGACAAAACAAATGAGATAAGAAAGCAGAAATAATTCTGCGATAAAATTCAATTCATTATCGGTAAAAAAATCTCCTTCTGCTACCAGTTCCAAAGCATTGATAAAAATAAATGCCAATGGAGCCGATAATACCAGAATGATAAAAAACCATAAAAACTCGCGTGCAACTATTTTTTTCATCGTTTCTAAGGCGTATTTAATCGTTTCTTTTCAAAATAATAATTCACTACGAGCGTAAAACAAGTACCCCCAACAAGCCCCAAGCCCAAGGTGAGTACATTACCACGCTCCAACAAGGGCTTTCCTGTTACATATAAATAAAATGCATATACAAATAAAAGAATGGCTATACCCGCTATTGCGTACAACAAACGCAATGTTTTGTTGTGGAAAAAAACATCGCGTACCCGCCAGTCAAATAATGCAATGACCAAACCCAACATAAGAAACGCCACGATGAATATACCTGCTACCGCAAGCAGTGAGCGGTATTCCACAACGGATCTCGACAATTTGAAATATTTGGCCTCGATATAAGTATCTTTATAGGCAACCAATGTATCGGCACCGTATTTTTCTGCAATCAAATCCCATAATTCATCGTAACCATTGTCGTATCCTAATGCCCAAATGCCCACGCCTGCCAATTTTTCCTCTAGCACCCAGTCGTATTTTCGGCGAAGGGTGAGTGTATCGTCAAACCAACATTTGGTGATAAATTGAGTGGTTGGATCCGTAACTTCATAAAAAGCACCCCATCGATTGGTGTCATAGTTGGTTTTTTCAAGGCCATATTTTGCTTTGAGTTGCCGATAAGTGATATGTCCAGCAAATTTTGGTACATCTGATTCGAGTGTCTTGTTCCAAACCCCGCCATAGTAAGGCATGGCAACAATGAGTTGATTGCGTTGAACACCTTTTTGTAAATAACGCCCCACCGAAGAGCGTATGCTTCTTGTTTGTTCGTTGCCATCCAAGGGTGCAATAGGGCCATCAGTGCGACTTTGCGGCCCATAATAGTCGTAGCCCATCATCACAAATAGGTCTATCGTTTTGGATAACCGATCCAACTCATAAATATACTCTGCTCCAGTAGCGGGCAGATCAAGGGTAATGTCGTATTTAGGTTTTAGTTTGGCGGCTAGTTTTTCGATAAAAAGAGTCATTTGGCGTTGTAGTCCTTGTGGCACCAATTCAAAATTGATATCCACCCCGTCAACATTATGTACAGCGAGGAGTTGGAGCAGGTTTTCAATCAATTGATCTTGCAATACTATGTTTGTCAGTAACGCCCTATTCCCTTTTGGTGTATGGTTACTCACAGTGAGCAGTACTTTGCAGTTTTTTGCTTTGGCAGCAGCCACCAATTCACCAGCATTTTTCCAAGCGGCTATCACATCAGGATTGTCATTATGTCCAGTGCTATCAATATTATAAGAAAACCAAGCGAGATAGGACATGAGATTAAACTGGTACGATTGCCACGCCGAACCCATCCAATACGGATGCCAACCAAATACTTTGATACCCGGATTCAAATTATTTTGGAGTAAGGTGTCTTTGGCACGACTGTACTCCACCTTTACGATATTTTGATAACGATCCCAATTGGAAATACCTTGCTTAGAAAGGCTGTCGTACAGGTCTATTTCGTCGCGGTGGATCAATTCATATACGCCATTAAAGCGTTCAGTGACGCTTTGTGGTCTATTTTCAGTATCTTTCTTTTTGGTGAGATTTGATCTCAATTTGTCCCAAAAGCCTTGCGCACTACAGTTAGACATACCCATTGGCGCAGGGCATAGCCCCGGTACGCCGCTCCACAAGAGTACGAGTAACAAGATATTCATCCCCCATTTAGATAAAAGGTTACGGAGCATAATTTTTGTGTTTCTTTTGTTTCGTTTCAATGATTTTCAATACACGCTTGCGCGAGGTCACTTTGCTATAAAATGCAATCATTTTGAATTGCAAAGGATAGGCATTTACGGTGTTTCTGTTGTTAAAATGAATAAAAAAATGATACATCGGCAATAGCTGGGGCAATGGCTTTGGATATACTTGTGCTTTCAAGGCATCGGCGGTAATGATACCCAAATTTTGTGCAAGTGATGACTCCAAAAGATGTTTTTTGCCCTTAGAATCTATCATATTCATTTGAACCCCTACATCAGAAATCGTAATCCGTGGCAGTATTAAAGGGTGTTTCAAGGCATAAGCACAAAGTGCAGGAGGTACACCGGGCAGCGACCAAGTCTTGGGTACTGAGGCTTCCAAAAACTGATATTGATCCAAACAGGTGCGATTAATCCCAAACCAATACACTATAAAAAGTAAATGCAGGGTATCCTTATCTGCAATAAGTGGCGGGACAAACATTTCCAACTGACCATTGGGATTACCTTCTATTTGACGGGTAGCCGCAAGCAATAAACTATCGTCTTTGATTGATAGGGCAAGCGTATCATAAGTAAGGAGTGTATCAATACCAAAGATCGTATCCAATTGCATATAAGCAGTATCATATTGGGTGGGTCTTATACACCGCACATCTAGTTTTACTGCCTGCTTTACCCAACTTGGATTTGCTCTTATTTTTAAGTCAAAATACCGCTCATTTACCACTACTAAGGTATCGGAGAATACAAGCGTGTTGATCATACGATGCCGTACAATGGATTGATTATCAACCAAGGATATTTGTTTTAATGTTTTTTCGCCAATGGCTGTTACCGTAAAAATCAATGTATCGCGCGGGTAGAATGTACTGTAACGCAAACTCAAGGGCTTTAAGCGAGGTAAATAGCGTATTCCAGTGGGCTGTGATATAATAGGAGGATATCTTTTAGCCGTTATAACCCGGTCTTTTTTCTGGTGCCAAATTTGCCCATTTTTTATCATCACAACCCTGTTCTTTTGCTCCCATACCCTTTTTTTTCCCGATTCATGTACCCCAACCTGCTGAATGGTATCTGGAAACTGTTTAGAATTCAAACGGACAACAGTTTCCATAATCCGATATCGGATTGTAGGCCGAGCAGGAATATAGCGATAAGCAGTTAATTGCGCCACCTGTCTTTTGATCGAAAAATGGGGCTTAATAATAAGAACTGGCTGCCAAGGTTGGATAAAAGTATCCGCATATTGGAACGAGGCAATACCTTCATCGGTCAAAATTGTATCGGCAAGTAGAAGTTGAATATTTTTAAAAGGTTGACCCAGTTGGTGGTTCAAGTCCAATTGGAAGGCGTATTTTGCGGGAACAGTATCAAAAACTATTTTTTTGCTCCTAAAACGCCGCAACCGAATATCACCTTTTGGTGCGAGTGCCACCCGTTGTGTATTAGACCAAACAGTGTCTATGGATAAAGTATCGGTACTTATGACGCGCACCGAATCTATTTTTGCAGCACTCGACACGCCACCGCTTTGCCCGAATGACGGACAATAAATACCCCAAAATAAGAGTATTAGCAACGGGCGAAATAATGGCGAAATATTCAATTGTTATCCAACTAATGGTGGTAAGTAAATTTTTTGTCCCGGTTCAATATTGGTAAAATGGGTAAGTCCGTTCGCATCTGCTACTTTTACATACAATGCTGCATCTTTATACACTTTGTAACAAATCAAAGGCAGGGTTTCGCCAGCCTGTACGGTATGTAAACGCGTAAGATCGGGCGATTTCCTGTCTCTTCCTGTATTGATGCTATCCGTTACTTTTTCAAAAGAAACGCTTGCTTTGGCGCGAAGTGGAATACCATTTTGATTAAAATAAAGGTATTGAATATCTAAACTTTTGAGTTGGCATTCAAAATACAAATTACCCCAAACAATCTTTAAAAAGCGCGTACTGTGTATTTCTGTATCATATTGGGTTAGGTTTTTTTCTAACCACTTTAGGTCGTCTTTTACTTCTTTGCTATTGGGGATAATACCTGTACTATCGAGCCAAAGATCGAAGGAAAGGGTCTCCACAAATTCCACCACTTTTTCATACTCTTTTTTCCCATCCACATTTTGCGGATTGATATTCTTTTCCTTGGTCGAAAATTTGCGGCTGTATGTTTC
>JAAFHO010000088.1:0-3165 GCA_013297575.1 Chitinophagales bacterium | reverse complement strand
CTTCCACTTTCCCTCCTTTAGTGGATTGACTGCCAATTTTCATCTTGGAAACCTCGGAAAAATTGGTATTTGCCATTGTTATTGCGTCGTTTTTTAAATTACAGTATAATTACCGCAGTTGCTGAGCCGCCATTGCTTCTTTAATTTGCTGCATACAAAGGGCAACGATGCGCCGAGTTTCCTCTTTACTCAGTTCAAAAGAGGTGGCTACTTGCGCTACTTCATCGCCATTTGTTTTGGCCTGCACTACTGCGTTGTTACCTGATCCGGGCTCGTTTTCGCTATTCAAACGAGCCCGGATGACCAATTCACGTATTTCTACTGGCATTGTCAGGTTTATTTGGACATGGTTAAGCCTTCGTGGCAAAGTATCAGTTCTTCCATTGCTGCTTCGCTGGTTTTAGCATTGAGGCTGGCACCGGTTACTTTTTTAGGAAAGGCATTTTTCAGCGTCCAGGTAAAGAGTGGTTTATGTTCTTCATCCAGCAATTGAATCGTAACCGTTTCTCGAGCCACGGTATTCATTTTTATGCTCGAAAAATAATCGAATAGGGTAGTATCGCCGGAGAACATACCTTTTTTGAGCGTGATATCGGAGTGTTTTTTCAAGCCTGGCATCCGAACCATCGTAAACTCGGGGCTATTACCAGCCCTGTACTCAATCATATCGTATTCAGTATCGAGTCCGGATACTTCTTGGAATGCCACTTCACCTTTGCCACCAATAGTGACTTTGAAGTGAAACATGGGTATTGGCCAAGGTGCTTCTTGTTTTTCGCCTGCCATAATATAGTTTATTTAAAAGTTAAAGTAATGAATTTTAAGATTTTTGCATTTGCTGCTCAAAGGTGATGACGATAAATTCTGCTGGGCGTGTCACCGCTATTTTGATGGTAATCCGGAGTATGCCATCCAAAATATCCACTGGGGTCATGGTTTCGCCCAGACCGATATTGATACTAAAAGCATCCTCTGGTGTAGCACCTGCCAGCGCACCCTGTTGCCATATATTGGTTAGAAAATTGGTGAGCATGGCTTTCATATTCGACCATGTTGTAGCGGTATTTGGAGCAAACACATAAGGTTCGGCGGCGTATTTGATGGATTGTTCAATAAAGATCACCGTACGACGCACACTCACATAACGCCAATCCTGGCTATTGCCATCGAGCGTGCGAGCGCCCCACACGAGTACGCCTTTGCCGGGGAAAGTACGAATAGCATTGACCGCTTTGCCACTGAGGGGCATATTGAGGTCTTCTTGCTCGTCGTTGGTGAGGTTTACGGCCGGACGGATAACAGTACCCATACTTACATTGGCTGGCGATTGGAATACCCCAACCGTATTATCCACCATAGAATACACCCCAGCCATACCTGCACTAGGCGGCAGGAGGTTGATTTGTTCGCGGAGGCTCGCCATAATTGATTTGTACAGCGGGCTTACGGCGAGTAGGGTTTGGTGGTGTGTTTTGATTTCGCCGTCCTTGATAACCTTTTCAAAGTTTTTTACGGCTTCTTTTACTGCAGTTTCTTTTGCCGGAATCCCATTTTGTAATTCATCGATTTCTTCTTGAGTGACGAGTACTATTGTTGCTTTTTCAGTAAGTTCTGTTACTTTTGCCGTTACATTTTTGTCTGCATCTGGTGGCTTAGGTGTTGCTGCTGCATTCGTAACTAAGGTTATAAGTGCCTCAATATCTGCTGAAGCAACTGGTCCTTCTTTTGCTTTTTCAGTAATTTTGCCTTTTTGCTTTATTACTTCATCGCCTGTACTCTTTACGTTAGCAGGAACTACGGGATCAGCTGCTTTGGCTGTTTCTTCTGCCTTTACTAACGGCACAAGAGCCTCAATTAATTTTTTAATATCTCCTATTAATGTACCGGCTGCTGCTGCGGTGCGTGGTGCGGTTTTATTTTTGGTCTGATCTTCTAGGGTTTCCTTCTTCTCCTTTAGACTATCAATGGCGTCTTTTAAAGCCCCTTCTGCTTCTGCTTTTGCAGCCACCAATCCTGCTACTTTTGCTATATCGTCTTTCACCTTCGCCATCGAATGAGCGGCCTTTTTCTCCTCTAATTCTTTTTTCTTTTCTTTAATTTCTTCGGGGGTTTTGGCTGCTGTTAATTGAGCTGCTGCGCTAATTTCTTCCCCGGCTGCCCCGTTGACGGCATTCGCTGTTTCTCCTTTTATCCTGCTGGCCTCGGTCGTGCTTAGAGGTTTGGAATTATATTTTCTAATATTTTCAAAAGCTTCGAGCATAGCGTTACCGCGCTTAAACTCTAGTATGCCTTCCTTTATGGCAGCATTCACCTCAGCACTCAGGATACTGATCAAATTGTCATTCGACTCCTTATCTATGTTAGTAAAATCTAAGGATTCAGCACTGGTTATTGTGGTATGCACCCAAGGATAGTAAACAGTACCCCATTGCAGGTGATTGGAACCAATATTTTCTCTAAAACTGGTCACTACATCCGAATCATCTGGTGTTCTTTTTTTGAACCCTTCGTAAATATCCAAAATTGCCACCCGATTGCGCATGTCCATGCCGCAATGCAGCAACATTTTTTGTTGCAAACTATAACAATCGTCCTTTGGAAGCAATACAGCATCGGGTATAACGAGCATGGTTGGTTCAGCCTCTTTCAGTAAAGCCCTGATCCCAATCAATTTACCTTCCTCGTCTGCTGTGGCGGGTAATTCGTTGTCAAAATGATCCGGGTTAATGGTGCTTTTGTAATCTCCGATGGATACAATATAGCAATCGGAGCCACCATTGGCAAAGAACATTTTCATGCAATTGAACAACAAAAAACGCCCCTCGTTAGGCTTCAAAGCGTAAATCTTGTTAGGATTGGGGTCTTTATCTAAGAAATAGGTGGATGTAGGGCCACCACCAAAGTACAACTGGTATTCGCCAAACGACGAAATCCGGGTAGGTACATTGGTAATATCCTTTTTGTTCAGGATGGCTTTTTCGGTGTACCCTATAAATGCAGGGACCGCAGTGGCGACAGGGACCGCGGAATTTGGAAAAGCACTTTTTTCCTCAATATAAACGCCGGGTGTTGCATAAATTTTTGACATGTTAAAAAAGTATATTGGTTTATAAATAGATGTACATATCCGAAAAAACAGGTTGATCAACAGCGGTCTGGGTGACT
>JAAFHO010000879.1 GCA_013297575.1 Chitinophagales bacterium | reverse complement strand
TGTCCGGGACAGAAAGGGTGACTATTTCACCCACAGGATTGGGGAATGCAGCAATAGGTTCATGTTCGGGTACACTAATAGTAGGGACATTAGCCAATTTAAAGCGGTAAACCCGCCCTTCGATGGGTGCAGAAGCAAGCCCTACAATCTGAGCATTAGGGTCTGTTGCGTCAATACTCACTAGTTCTGGCATAGACTCGTCACCTTCCACCACGAGTAATTCCTCCTCAAATGATTGTACTACAGCCACGAGTGGTCCATCCAGTCCATCCTGCCAAGCATTGGATGGGGCGTAAGTATCACCATAACGGTATTCAAAAGATTGGTCTTCTTCATACAGCCAAGTCTGGAAATTGGTATAATCATCGGCACCACCTTCGCTGAAACCCGCATTTTTTACTTGGAATTTGAAAATCCTACTACCCGGCTGCCCCTCGGTGTTGTAAGTGATAGGTGATTGAGGTGTTTGCCATGGCCCCGGGATACTTCTATCGCTTAAAAATGCCTCGAAAGCCAACATAAAATAGAAGGTTGAATCTTCCGTACTAGATTCATAATCAAAATACAAGCCATCATTCCAAACGGTTACGGAATCGAAGGATCGGTCAAAATAATGAAATTCAAAACCCAGTGGTACTTTTTTAGTGACGTTGAACCAAGGTGTATCAAACACCAATGTATCTTCGGTGATTTCTACATAGGGTTGTTCATCGACTTCCATTTGGTAAGTAGCCTGTTGTGCAGTGGCTGTAAAGGCTGACAAGAGCCAGCAGATGGCAAGTAATAAATTTTTTTGCATAATTTTAAATCTTTAAATAGTCTATTTGTAGGTATAAAGGTAGTTTTGTTTTTTCCCACCTAACAAGGACACTTTAACGCATTTTGGACAGGGCAAAATAAGGTTTTTTTAGACGTATTTTTATTTTTAGTGTTTTTAATTAATTCATATTCAATGTTTAATGTAATTTTTTTTGGGAAAAATAAATGCATTTTTCATTATTTTTTACCCTGATTTTTATTGTCATTTGGCCTCTTTTTTTAGGTAGGACTGTATTTTGGTGTCTAAAGTGAGCGAAGTATAGGGAGCAGAGTAGCACCAAATACCCGCTTTCCTCGAAACTTACTTCCTCCTATACATAATATCAGTCCTCAACACATATTTAATACCTGTAATTACAGGACATCCTTCATGGAGCAATTCATGTCTGAAAATCAATGCTTTTCCGATCGCAGGTTGAATGGAGCATTTATTGAATTTAGTTTCGCCGCCTTCAAATGCATCGTTGAGGTAAATCATAAAAGTATAAGAACTCCATTCGTCTTCATTCCTAAAATAAATACCATCTCGGTGTGGCTTAAACTGTTGTCCAGGGAAATACTTATAAAATCTGAATCGCTCGTTTAATCCAATAGCAACACCAGCACTTGTTTCTTTTGCAACAAAAGGTTCGATCCTCGGCCATAAGTCGAGTGCTAATGCAGGAGCGTCATAAATCAATCTTTCGTTGTTTCTAATTTGGGTGTTGACCACTTGACTACCCCATCCCATATTTATTTTTGCCAATTCATAGCCTTCCGATTCACTAAATGTGATCCAGTTTTCGCATTCGTTTTTGTCCATAAAATGGTCAATTGTAAAAATTCCAGTGTCAATTACCTTAAATTCCATATTATTTTCGAGTATTTTTTTGTCCAAAAAAAACACTTTAAAGGGGTGTTTAGTTCCATTTTGAAGATTAGGTCTTTTGGGTCTTTTTTAAGCGTTTTTTAAAGAAAATGTACTAGAAATGCTTGTTTTTAAAGAAATGAGATACTCTATTAGGCACATTGTTCCGCCAAAATTCACCTCAAAAACGGTAAAATTCCAAAATTTGCCCTGTCCAAAAAGTGTAAAAGTGTCCTTGCTGGATAATGAATCTCCACAGACTTTTGTGCCAACAAACCGCAAATAAAACAGACGAACTCAAAAAACACCAAACAAGCAAACGAAAATAAAAAAGGAACTACATCTGAATATCCTTGGTCTTGATTACCTACCGTTGTTTAAGGTATTAATATCAAAAAAAAGTAAGACACGGATGCCGAAAAGTGTATAGAGTAGGCAAACAATTTTTTATCTATTATTACAATGAATCTCTACATTAACATTAAAAAATGTACACAGTTCTTAGTGGCGTTAACGCTCACGATCATTGGCAGTAGCCTACAAGCACAGGTTGTAGAAGGCACTATTACCGACACTACCAAGTATGTTAGTGGTTACAATCCCGCTCTCGTACCTGCAAAGTGCGACAATCCGACAGTGCCAAATATCAATGTTGTGCAGTATGCGACAAAAGCAGTAGCGGAGATTAGTATCAAAGCAAATGGTGTACGTATCGACAACTTAACCTATGGTACTAAAGGAGAAGGGCAAACTACTCCACTCAGGGCTAATG
>JAAFHO010000876.1 GCA_013297575.1 Chitinophagales bacterium | reverse complement strand
TTTACGAAAGTAATGGCCGTTTGCTCCAATCCGGCAAGTTATTGAAACAGTAATCTGAAATTGATATGCTAAGTAAGTAGCGTTTTTTTAGCGTTCAGGGTCGAGAGTGGCCTTGAACGCTTTTTTTATTGATGTCCCATATAAAAGAAAAGGCAGGAGCCCACATCCAATACCGAACCCAGCAATGTCAGAAGGGCTAATTGATAAAATTTCGAGATATTTCTTAATCTTATGGGCAAAAAATTATTACAAACTTATTCCCATCTTAACATTCCGCCAATTTGGCATATCTACTTTTGTAGATGAAATATTCGTATTTATTTTTAATAGTTTTTTGGTCTTGTTCCTCAAAGACTGATACCATAAAAATAAAGGGTTCTGACACGGAAGTAAACCTTGCTGTGCTAATGGCAGAGCAATTTTATCTTGAAAATCAAGCAGTAATAATTTCGGTATCGGGCGGCGGATCAGGATTAGGAATTGCCTCTTTATTAAACGGCAATACCGACATTGCGAATGCTTCTCGCAGCATGAAAGCAGAAGAATTTTCCCTGTTTCACAAAAGTAATATTGAATTGGATTCATTTGTTTTTGCACAAGATGCAATAGCGTTTGTTGTTTCCGATCAACTCCCAATCGATTCTATTAACACCTCGGATATCGCCCACATACTCAGCGGCGCGTATGAAAATTGGTCTGCTTTAACTCAAAGTAACACTCCGATAACGATCTATGGCAGACAAAGTAATTCGGGCACACATGATTATGTAAAAAGTATTTTGGGGATTCAGTTTTCGCCTTATGCAAAGCAAATGAATGGAAATGCTCAGATTTTGGAGGCTATTAAAGTAGATCGTTCGGGAATAGGATATGTAAGTGCAGGTTACGTTTTAGAAGGTAATACCAACGGAATAAAAATCTTGTCCATTTATACCGATCAATCAAGTGCCATTTCCCCATTGGATGCTTCGGCAATATCGACGGGTGATTACTTTTTTCAACGCCCATTATTCCAGTATTTTAGAAAAAGTGAATACACCAAAATCAAACCATTCCTCGATTTTGAAAAATCAGAAAAAGGCGCGAAAATTATTCAAACTTGCGGATACTACCCTGTTAATCACTAAAATATGCGTACAAAAAGAAGGGAACAACTAGATTATTTGTTCAGAATTATCTTTAAAAGCACCGGGCTAATCACTATTGTACTATTAGCAGGCATTTTTTTTATGCTTTTTTCCAATAGCATTTTATTTTTTATAAAAGTATCACCTATTGATTTCTTTACCGGTTCGCAATGGGATCCAGAAACCCAATTTAGCATCATTCCATTGTTAGTAAGCACTGCTTTGGTCGCTATGGGTTCTATGCTTATCGCTGTGCCGTTGGGTATTTTTACAGCGGCTTATTTATCTGAATTGGCACCTAAAAAATTACAGATGTTTCTGAAACCTGTCATTGAAATGCTTGCCGCCATACCCTCGGTGGCGATAGGTTTTCTTGGAATTGTTTTAGTGGGGCCAGGATTATCTTATGTTTTTGGTATTCAAAACGGGCTAAATGCTTTAAATGGGTCTATTTTATTGGCCATCATGGCATTGCCAACGATTGTCACCATCAGCGAAGATGCCATTAATGCTGTCCCAAAATCTCATAGGGAAGCGTCATTTGCCTTAGGAGCCAACAAATGGGAAACGCTTTATCAAGTCACTATTCCCGCAGCATTACCCGGACTTATTGCAGCCGTTATGTTGGGTTTAGGGAGGGCTTTAGGCGAAACAATGACTGTATTAATGGCCACAGGCAATGCTGCGGCGTTGCCTAAAAACTTTTTGGATTCTGTAAGGACAATTACTGCAACTATTGCCATTGAAATGGGCGAAGTACCTTACCAAACCACACATTACTTTGCCTTATTTGCTATTGCGGCCATTTTGTTTTTAATTACGTTGGTTATCAATTTATTAGGCGAATATTTTGCAAATCAATTAAGAAAATTCCATGCCCGATGAATAAGAAAAACATCATCAATACGGCCAATTGGCTTATACTTACAGGCAGCACGTTTATTGTTTGTTTGTTTTTGGGTATCATATTATGGGATATTTTCTCAAAAGGTTTTTCGAGTATATCTTTTAATTTTATCGCCTCGTTTCCTACGCATGGCATGACCCAAGGCGGTATTTTACCTGCTATATTGGGAACAATTGTACTTACCTTTATCACTACGTTGTTTGCTGTTCCATTCGGCGTTGCTTGTGCCATATACCTCAATGAGTACGCGCGTCCCTCTACGCTTACTAATATTATTCGGGCATCTATCCGAAACTTAGCGGGCATACCCTCCATTATTTATGGGTTATTTGGCCTAGCCCTGTTTGTTGATGGGTTGAATTTTGGTACATCCATACTATCGGCTGGTCTAACATTGGGTTTGTTATCGCTG